>WJIW01000337.1 GCA_014730065.1 Armatimonadia bacterium
AGTGTAGATCTTCAGCTTGCGGATGATCTGGCGCCCCAAGCGATTGTGGGGAAGCATGCCACGCACCGCGTGGCGGATCATCTTCTCGGGGTGCTTCTGCTTCATGCGCAGAGCCGTTGCCTGCTTCATCCCGCCCGGATAACCTGAGTGGGAGTAGTACATCTTCTGCTCCCACTTGCGGCCCGTTAGCTGAACCTTGTCCGCATCGGTCACGATGACATGGTCACCGCAGTCGATATGGGGGGTGAAGATGGGCTTGTGCTTGCCCCGCAGCACCTGGGCAATGCGTGTTGCCATCCGGCCCAGGGTCTCGCCATCGGCCGAGATCACGAACCAGTCGCGGTCGATGTCCTCGGGCTTGGCGCTGTACGTCTTCATCGTCGGCGTCCTCCTTCCGCTTCCCGGGCGCTAGTCGCCGCGCCGGGGGTCTTGCCATGGGTAGGCGTCTCCGTAATCCACACCCACCAGCACCAGCCCGCAGGCCGGCGCCGTCTTGCCACAGTCTTCGCGATCCCCCGTGGCCAGGGCCTTGCTGATCGACTCCACGTCCCTCTTGTCCAGGCCGACCTCCATAAGGGTGCCGACCATGTTCCGAACCATCTTGTAGAGGAAGCCCTCGCCGGCGACCACGAACTTCACGGCCCTCGGCTCGTCGTCCCCTGCCCCGCCCCAGGCCAGCGGCCCCGGCAGCTCCATGGCCTCCGCCTCCCAGACACGGACCTCGGTCACGCGTCGCCGGGTGGGGCCGGGCTGCCTGCCACTGGCGGCGAAAGCGGCGAACTCGTGCTCTCCTACGAGAGCCTGTGCAGCGAGCTTCATCTTGTCAACATCGGGACCTGGCCAATATGCTCCCGCGAACCGGCTGAGCAGTGGCCGGGCCCCCCGGTGGATCACAGCGGTGTACCCGTATCTCTTCGCCTCGGCACTGTACCGCGCGTGGAACCCCTCCGCGACCTCCTCCGAGCGAGTCGCCCGAACGTCGGGCGGGAGGTAGCGGTTGAGTCCCAGCGCGAGCTGATCGCCACCGATACTGCACGCCATTTCAAGGGAGATCACCTGTCCGAGGGCATGAACCCCCGCGTCGGTCCGTCCCGCGGCGTGCACTCTGATCTCCTGATGAGAGAGGAGCCCCAGCGCGCGCTCCACCTCCCCCTGAACCGTCCTCACTCCGGGCTGAACCTGCCAGCCGCTGAAGTCCGTGCCATCGTACTCCAGCTCGACCCGGAAGCGCCGCAGGCTCACGGCATCAGTTCGAGCTTAGCCATCATGGTGGAGTCGCCCCGCCGGGGCCCCGTGCGTGTGATCCGGCAGTAGCCCCCCCGCTCCCGGTCGGCGTATGCCGGTCCGAGGGTATCGAACAGCTTGCGCACGGGGTCCACCTTGGTGCGGCCGGCTTTGCGCTCGGCCGGTGTGGGCTGTCGCTCGCTGCCCAGGAGCTTCGAGACCTGACGCCGATTGTGCACACTATCGTTCCGGGCCAGGGAGATGACCCGCTCGGCGAGCCTCCTGGCTTCCTTGGCCCGGGTGACGGTGGTGTTGACCGACTCGTGGATGATCAAGGCCTTGACGATGTTCCGCAGCATGGCCACCCGCTGGTCGGTAGGTCGGTTCAGTTTTCGTCGATCTACTTTGTGCCTCATATCCCTGACTCCCTAGATGCACAGGCCCGGCCACGGCCGGGCTTGGTGGAGCCCCGCGCCGATCCGGGCTACTCCTCGTCGCCCGTCTGGGCGCCTACGACTTCCTCTTCGTCTTCCTCGGTCTCGTCCTCGGCCTCCTCGCCCGCTTCCTCGGGCTCTTCGCCCTCGGAGCGGAGCAGAGACTGGCCGAGCTGGGCGAGCTTCTGCTGGACCTCGGTCAAGGACTTCTTCCCGAAGTTCCGGATGGCCATCAGGTCCTGCTCGGACTTCTGAATGAGCTCCCGGACGGTGAGCACGCCCTCCTTCTTCAGGCAGTTGAAGGTGCGGACCGAGAAGTCCAGATCCTCGATGCGATAGTCGAGCACGGCGCTCTCGGCCGAAGCCGCCTCCTCTTCGACCGCCTCGCCGCCCTCGGCGGCCGCTTTGAAGTCGAAGAAGAAGTGAAGGTACTGATCCAACACCCGGGCGGCTTGGCTGATGGCGCCGGAGGCGCTGAGGCCGCCATCGGTCCAGACCTCCAGGATCAGGCGGTCCAGATCGGTACGATGCTCACGCCGCGTCGGCTCGACGATGAAGTTGGCGTTCTTGACCGGGCTGAAGATGGAGTCCATGGGGATCCGGCCAACCTCCGACGAGGGAGGCTGCTCCTCGGCGCCGCGGTACCCGCGCCCGGACATGACTTCCATTTCCATATAGAGCCGGGCGTCGGGCGAAGTTAGTGTGGCGATATGCTGGTCGGTGCGAGCCACCTCGATCTCCGGCGGGCATTGGATGTCGCCGGCGGTCACCTCGCACTCGCCGGAGGCCTCGACGCGAGCGACCCAGACCTCATCCTCGGGCAGTTCGGCGGATCCGGGGTCGTCCACGACGGGCCGGAGGCATACCTCCTTCAGGTTGAGGATCATCTCGGTAGTATCCTCGTATACACCCTCGATAGTGGAGAACTCGTGGACGATACCCTCTATGCGGACGCTGGTGAAGCCCAGGCCCTGCACGAAGCTCAGCAGGATGCGCCTCAGGGCGTTGCCCAAGGTCACACCGAAGCCGCGCTCCAGCGGCTCGACCATGAACTTCCCATACGATTCGTCGTCACTGCCCGCCAATAGCTCGATCTTCGGGCGGTATAGCTCGGCCATGCTAGGTAGTGCCCCCTGTCCGTCGGCTCCTTGATGCCGTCGCGCTGTCGCTACCTGGAGTAGAACTCAACGATAAGCTGCTCGTTGACCTCGGTATCGATCTGGTCGCGCGTCGGTAGGCCGACGATCCGGCCAGTCATGTCGGTGAAGTTCGCCTCCAGCCACTCGGGCTGGCTTCGCGAACCCGCCGAGTTCACGGCGATCTGGATGGGCTGAATGCTTCGACTGCGAGCCTTGACAGCCACCGTATCGCCTTCCCTGACCTGGTATGACGAGACGTTGACGATCTTCCCGTTCACGGTGAAGTGCCGGTGGCTCACGAGCTGCTTGGCCTCATCCCGGCTGCTGGCGAACCCCAGCCGGTAGACCACGTTGTCGAGACGCCGCTCGAGCTGCCGAAGCAGCTCCTCGCCCGTCACGCCACGCCGGCGCACCGCGGACCGGAAGTAGTTACGGAACTGGCGCTCCCGGATGCCGTACACGCGTCGGCACTTCTGCTTCTCGCGGAGCTGCATGCCGTAGTCGCTTTGCTTGCGGGGACGCCGCGAGCCGCCATGATCACCCGGCGGCTTGTTGTGCTTCTCGTTGTCCATCGGACACTTCGGACCCATGCATCGGGCGCCCTTGAGGAACAGCTTCTGTCCCTCGCGGCGGCAACGCCGACAATCGGGCCCGTTGTAGTTACCCATCCTTCAGTGCACCTCCACTGCTGCGGTTAGACTCTACGGCGTTTCGGTGGCCGGCAGCCGTTGTGCGGGATGGGCGTTACATCCTTGATGTGACCCACATCCAGGCCCGTCGCCGCCAGCGAGCGGATCGCCGTGTCCTTGCCGGACCCGGGGCCCTTGACCTGGACGTCGACCCGCCGCATGCCTTGGTCCATAGCCTTCCGGGCTGCCATCTCGGCCGCGAGCTGGGCAGCGAAGGGGGTGCCCTTCTTGGTGCCCTTGAAGCCCGCCGTGCCGGCGCTGGCCCACGAGATAACCTCGCCTTGCTTGTCCGAGATCGAGACCACGGTGTTGTTGAAGGTGCAGCTCACGTGGGCTACGCCCTCCGACACCTGACGCTTCTCGCGTCGCTTCTTCCCGGACTTCTGCTGCTTCCTGGCCATCCGAACGCTCCTTTGCTCTCTATCGCGGACCGGCTAGCCGGTACCCCGGCTCCGTCCACACCGCTAGTGGGCGACCTTCTTCTTCGTCTTGATGCCCACGTTCTTCTTGTTGCCCCGGCGGGTTCGCGCATTGGTCCGGGTGCGCTGTCCGCGCACGGGCAGGCCGCGGCGATGGCGAAGGCCGCGGTAGCAGCCGACCTCCATCAGTCGCTTGATATTGCCCTGGACCTCCCGCCGCAGATCACCCTCGACGAGGTACGATCTCTCGATCTCCTCGCGGATCCGGCTGACCTCTTGCTCGGTCAGGTCCTTCACCCGGGTTGTCGGGTCCACGCTCGTGGACTCACAGATCTTCTCGCCACGCGACCGGCCGACGCCGTAGATGTAGCTCAGGGCAACGTCCACGCGCTTGTCTCGAGGCAGATCCACTCCTGCTACACGTGCCATATAGGCCACCTCCGAGTCAGGGATCAGCCCTGACGCTGCTTGTGCTTCGGATCCTTCGGGCAGATCACCCGAACGATGCCACGCCGCTTGATGATGCGGCACGACGGACACATCTTCTTCACTGATGGACGTACTTTCACCGTATCTCCACTCCCATCCCATCCGGCCCGGCGCTCATCTGGCGGGCCCGACGCCGAAGGGGTCTCTAGCGATGCAGCCACGTAATACGGCCTCGCGTCAGGTCGTACGGCGAGACCTCCAGAGTCACCTTGTCGCCCGCCATGATGCGGATGAACCTCATACGCATCTTGCCGGAGACGTGGGCCAGAACCTCGTGCCCGCCCTCGATCTCCACACGGAAGACCCCATTGGGGAGCTTCTCAGTGACCGTGCCTTGTACCTTAATGGCTTTCTCTTGGTCAGGCATTCTCCAGCAACAGCCTCCTGGTGTCCTGGCCCCTCGGGGCCGCCTCGCTACCTAGCTGGCGGGCGCGGTCAGCACGTCCCCGCCCGTCTTCGTCACGAGCACCGTATGCTCGTAGTGCGCGCTCCACTTACCATCGACCGTGCGCGCGCCCCAGTTGTCCACGGGGCACCGCTTCGTGTACGGCGACCCCATGGTGGTCATGGGCTCGATGGCCAGGGTCATCCCCTCGCTCAGGGTCAGCTTGCCCTCGCCACGATGCACATAGTTCGGGATCGACGGTCCCTCATGGATCGCCGCGCCCACGCCATGGCCCGCCAGATCGCGGATGCACATCATCCCCGTCTTCGAGCCCGTCGTGCCGCCCTCCACGGCCTTCTGGATGGCCGAGGAGATGTCCCGCACCCGGTTGCCCTCGCGAGCGGCCTCCACGGCATCGCCCAGGGCCTGCCGAGTGGCAGCCATAAGCTTCGCCAGCGGGCCCTTCACATCACCCACGGGCACCGTCAGCGCCGCATCGGTATGGCACTCGTCGAGACAGACCCCCACATCGATCCCGACCAGGTCTCCCTCGGCGAGAACCACGTCCTCGCTGGGGATCCCATGCACGACCACGTCGTTCACCGACACACATACCGCCGCGGGAAAGGGAGTATCCGCTCCCCGCGGCCGATAGCCCTTGAAGGACGGTGTCGCCCCGTGGCTTCGAATGTAGTCCTCGCCGACCCGGTCCAACACAATGGTCGGTATGCCGGGCCGGACCGCGCTGGCCATGGCCCTCAAGGCGCCCGCCAGGATCCTGCCCGACCGTCGCATCGCGTCGATCTGGTCCGGGCTCTTGATGATGACCGAGTCGCTACGCGCCACCGGAGCCCCCGGCACCGCCCGCGAGCGCCTGCCGGGCGCGCTCGAAGACTTCGTCGGGCGCGCCGACGCCGTCCACGTTCACCAGAACCCCCCGGGCCTGGTAGAAATCCTCCAGGGGCTCGGTCTGGCGATGGTAGTTCTGGAGCCGCTCCTGAACGGCTTCGGCCCGGTCGTCGGGCCGGTGGACCAGCTCGGAGGCGCACTTATCGCACACGCCTTCCTTGGCGGGCGGATTCGTCTTCACATGGTAGATGGCGCCACAGTCCTTATTGCTGCAGAGGCGCCGGCCCACGCACCGGTCGATCAGCACCTCATCGGGCACCGCGATGTTGAGCACCTGCGATACCCCCGTGCCGCGAGCCTTCAGCATGCGCTCCAGCGCCTCCGCCTGGGGCATGGTGCGCGGGAACCCATCGAGGATGAACCCGCCGGAGCAGTCCGGCTCCTGGGTCCGCTCGTCGATGATGCCTACGACGATCTCGTCGGGAACCAGCTCGCCCGCCTTCATGATCGGCGCAACCTTCTGCCCCAGGTCGGTGCCGTTCTTCACGGCCTCTCGCAGCATGTCGCCCGTGGACAGCCGAGGCAGGGACAACTGGACCTCGAGTCGCTCGCCTTGTGTGCCCTTGCCGGACCCCGGGGGGCCCAGCAGAATCAGATTGGTCATCAACTGATGAACCCTTCGTAGTTCCGCATGAGCAGGTGAGCTTCGAGCCCCTGCATGGTATCCATGGTCACGCCGACGACGATCAGCAGCGACGTGCCGCCGACTACGTTGAAGGTGTCCACGTGCGTGGCCAAGGGAACATAATACGGCGTCAGCGCGATTAAGCCAAGGAACAATGCACCGGGCAAGGTTATCCGAACGAGAAGCTGGTCCAGGTACTTGACCGTGGGCGCGCCCGGTCTGCGGCCGGGGATCGTCCCGCCGTTCTTCCTCAGCGTCTCCGCCACTTCGGCGGGCTTGAATGTCACCGCCGTGTAGAAGTAAGTGAACACGACCACCAGTCCGAAGTAGACCAGAGCGGCCATTATCCCGTTCAGTCCGAGTCCCGGCTGGAACTCCACGACCTTACTGGCGATGGACTGCATCACCGCGGGCTCCACGCCGATGGCGTTGGCCAGTGCGTCGCTGAGCAGGAACTGGGCAAGGGTTGCCGGGAACATGAAAACCGAGATGGCGAAGATGATGGGGATAACACCCGCCTGGTTGACCTTCAGCGGCAGGTACGAGCTGTGTCCCCGATACATCCTGTGCCCCACGACTCGGCTGGCGTAGTTGACCTCGATCCGTCGCTGGCCCTGCTGGATCAGGATGATGAAAGCCACGATCAGGACCAGCACGAAGATCAGGCCGATCACGTTCTGGCTCTGGATCGCACCGACCTTGAGCTTGGCCATGGTCTGGCCGACCTGATCGGGCATACTGCACATGATGCCCGCGAAGATCAGCAGCGACACGCCGTTCCCTATGCCCTTCTCCGAGAGCTCCTCGCCCAGCCACATCAGGAAGCTGGTGCCCGCGGTCATGGTGATGATCACCAAGATCACGTTCAGCGGGCCTCCACCGAGGATCCCCTGGCCCCGCAGCATGACCGACAGGCCGGTGGCCTGCACGACGGCCAGAATGACGGTGGCCCAGCGGATGTACTGGGCGATCTTCTTGCGCCCCTCCTCGCCCTCTTCC
The DNA here is from genome assembly GCA_014730065.1 of Armatimonadia bacterium. Lineage (GTDB taxonomy): Bacteria > Armatimonadota > Zipacnadia > UBA1398 > UBA1398 > UBA1398. The sequence goes on from WJIW01000337.1 coordinate 7,313, forward strand.
CGCTGCATGCGCTCCAGAGCGGGGACGGCGATGGTGAGGAGCTGGAAGATAATGGACGCATTGATGTAGGGCATAATGCCCAGGGCAATGACCGAGAACTGCCTGAGGGCGCCGCCGGAGAAGGCGTTGAGCAGGTCGAGCACGCCTCCGCCTCCGCTGCGGCTGAAGAAGGCCTCCAGGGCCTCGCGATCGATGCCCGGCAGCGGCACGTACACGCACGCGGTGTAGACGACGAAGATCCACGCCACGAACAGCAGCCGCTTCCGGACGTCGGGAATCGACCAAGCCGTCTTGAGCGTCTCGGTCATCTTCCGGGTCTTTTGTTGCCGGCGTCCGGCAACTTGGGTCGCCATAGTTAGATCAGCTCCGCACTGCCTCCGGCGGCCTCGATCTTGGCCTTCGCCGTCTTGGTGAAGTGAGAGGCCTTGACGGTCAGGGCTTTGGACAGGTCTCCGTCGCCCAGCACCCTCAGGCCGTCGCGGGCTTCCTTGATGACACCGGCCTGAACCAGAGCTTCGGCCGAGACTTCGGCGCCACTCTCACAAAGCTCCTCGAGCCGGCCCACGTTGATCTCGGCGTACTCCTTGCGGAACATGCCGATGTTCAGGGCGCGCTGGCTCACGCCGCGCCGCTGGGGCAGTCGGCGCTGGAGCGGGTTCTGGCCGCCCTCGAAGCCTCGGCGCACGGTGCCCCGAGCCTTCTGGCCCTTCATGCCTCGGCCGCAGGTCTTGCCCTGGCCGGCGGCATGGCCTCGGCCTACGCGGTTGCGCTTCTTGTTCCTGGGCTGCGAACCCGGTAGGCTGCCCAGGCGCATCTTGGGGCGCTCCTGGGCGCCCTCGCCCGAATTCTTGGTCGTATCTTCGCTCACGACGCGACCTCCTCAACATCCAAGAGGAAGTGGATCTTGTTGATCATTCCTCTGATCTCGGGCCTGTCGGGAAGAGTCACGGTCTGTCGGATCTTCCGGAGGCCCAGGAGCTTGGCGGTCTCGGCCTGGTCTTTCTCGTGGCCGATCAGCGACCGCTTCAGTGTAACTTTGAGCTGCTTGTCACTCACCTTGTTGACCTCCGGACTAGAACTCGAGTCCGCCCTCGCGGGCCGCGTCGGCCAGGGCCTTGACCCGGCCGTGATAGGAGTAGCCGCTCCGGTCGAAGACGACCTTGCCGACTCCCTGCTCCTTGGCGCGCGCCGCCACCGCAGCACCCACGGCCTTGGCCGCATCCACACTCTTGGTGCTGGGTAGGTCGCCCTTGACATCGGCTTCCCGGCTCGACGCCGAAGCCACGGTGTGGCCAGCTCGGTCGTCGATGACCTGGGCGTAGATGTACTTCAGGCTCTTGTAGACGCACAGCCGAGGGCAGTCGCTCTCGCCTCGGATCTTCCGGCGCACGCGATTGTGGCGTCGCCGGAGCTGCTGCATGCGCGGGTTGACCTTTGCCATCTCTGATCACTCTCGTTCTTTCCCGGCGGCGCGGGCCGCGGGGCGATTAGGCGGTGCCGCCGACGGCCGACTTGCCGGCCTTCTTGCGCACGACCTCCGTGGCGTACCGGAACCCCTTGAGCTTGTAGGGCTCGACGGGCCGCAGGGACCTGATGTCGGCGGCGAGCTGGCCGACGACTTCCTTGTCGATGCCGGTGATGTTGAGGCGGTGGACCGGCGGGTTGGTACCCACTTGCTCCACGCTGACCTCGATGTTCTCCGGAAGCGGCACCGCAACGGGGTGCGAGTGGCCGGCAGTAATGTTCAGCATGCTGCCTTCCACCGTCGCCCGATAGCCGACGCCCTGGAGGAGCAGCGCCTTGCTGAACCCCTCGGTCACGCCCACCACCATGTTGCTCACCAGGGCGCGAACCAGCCCATGGAGAGCCCGGATCTTGCGGTTCTCATTGGGCCGCCGGCACACGATCTGGCCGTCTTCCTGAATGACTTCGATCTCCTTGGGGAGCGTCCGCTCGAGCTCGCCCTTGGGCCCCTTGACCTTGATATGGCCCGGTGAGAGATCCACGTTCACCCCGTCGGGAATGGTCACGGGCATGCGTCCTATGCGCGACACGGCGCCACCTCCTCAGCTTCAGTAATCGTCTCTCGGGCAGACTCTACCAGACGTGGCAGACAACTTCGCCGCCCACGCCCTGCTTACGAGCCTGCCGGTCGGGCATGACCCCCGAGGAGGTCGACAGGATAGCGATACCCAGCCCGCCGAGCACCGAGGGGACGTCGGTCTTGCCCACATAGCATCTCTGCCCAGGCCGGGATACGCGTTTGACGCCATTGATGACCCGCTCCCGGCTCGGGCCGTACTTCAGCCTCAGCCGAATGCGGCTCTGCGGCTCGCTCGAGAGGATGCGGAAGTTCTTGATGAACCCCTCGTTCCGCAGGATCTTGGCGATCTCCAGATTGATACGCGAAGCGGGGATCTCCACATTGTCGTGGTAGGCCGCGCTCGCGTTTCGTATCCGGGTGAGCATGTCAGCGATCGGATCGTGCTGACTCATACGTCTTACGCTCCTTCGGTCTTGCCAAGCGGCGATTACCAGCTCGACTTGGTAACTCCGGGAATCAGGCCCTCCAGGGCCATGAACCGGAAGCAAATGCGGCAGAGCCCGAACTTGCGGAGATACCCCCGCGACCTTCCGCACACACCACAGCGGGTGTATCCCCGGCTCTTGTATTTGGGCGGCCGGCTTGCCTTAACTTTGAGCGACGTCTTCGCCATGTGAATCTCCCTACGATGCGTTACTGCCGGATGGGAAACCCAAGCTCCAGCAATAGCGCCTTGGCTTCTTCGTCCGTCTCGGCTGTCGTCACCACGGTGATGTCCAGTCCGCGAACGGTGTCGATCTTGTCGTAGTCGATCTCCGGGAAGATGGTCTGCTCCCGGATGCCGATGCTGTAGTTGCCCCGGCCGTCGAAGGAGTTCGGTGACAGCCCCCGGAAGTCCCGGATGCGAGGCAGAGCCACGGTCACCAGGCGGTCGATGAACTCATACATGCGCTCGCCCCGCAGGGTGGCGCGGCAACCGATGGGCATGCCCTTCCGGATGCGGAAGTTCGCCACACTCTGGCGGGCCCGGGTGATCGACGGCGCCTGGCCCGTGATGGTCGCCATGTCCTGGGCGGCCGAATCCAAGGCCTTTCGGTCATCGCGCGCGTCACTCACGCCCATGTTGACCGTTACCTTGACGGGCCGGGGAACTTCCATCTTATTGCCGTACTCGAAGCGCTTGAGCAGTGCCGGCTGGATCTCCGACTGGTAGCGCTCCTGTAGTCTAGCCAATGTGCTCACTCTCCCTGCGACACGGCTTGCGCCGCGCCTAAGCCTCGTCGATGTCGACCCTCTGGCCGCTCTCCCAGTAGTACCGAATCCGCTGGCCCGTCCCCGATCCGCTCGGATCGGGCTCGCGCCGGACGCGGACCTTCACCGGCTGGTTCGACGTCGGGCTGACCAGCATCACGTTGGACACGTGAATCGGCTGGGGCACCTCCAGGATGCCGCCGGGCTTCTGGCCCCGGGGCTTCTGGTGCTTCTTCGCGATATTCAGGCCGTCCACGATCACCCGCTGCTCCGAGGGCCGGGCTTCCAGGATCTTGCCCGTCTTCCCCCGGTCCTTGCCGGTGATGACCATGACCGTATCGCCCTTTTTCACCTTAAGGCGTGGCTGAGACATTGCACACTCTCCCGTTACCAGACCTCAGGCGCCAGGCTGATGATCTTCATGAAGTTCCGATCACGCAGCTCCCGCGCCACGGGTCCGAAAACTCGTCCGCCGATGGGGTCCTCTTGAGGATCGAGGATCACGGCCGCATTGTCATCGAAGCGGATGTGGGATCCATCGGAGCGATGCACCGTGTCCTTGGTGCGTACGATGACCGCCCGGACCACTTCGCCGTCCTTGACTTGTCCCGTGGAGCTGGCCTCTTTGACCGCGCCCACGAATATGTCGCCCACGGAGCCCCAGCGGGCGTTGCCTTTACCCATCACGCGGATGCACAGGAGCTCACGCGCCCCCGAGTTGTCCGCCACCTTCAGTCTCGTCATGGGCCGGATCATGGCCAACCCCTCCCGCTTCAGCTCTACTCTTCTTCTTCGAACTCCGTGCCGTATTCGGCGCAGATGGCGTCGACCAGGTGCGCCGGGACCTCCTCGTAGTGAGAGGACTCCATGGTGTAGCTCGCCCGCCCTCCGGTCAGCGACCGGAGATCGGCCTCGTACGTGGCCACCTCGGCCAGGGGAACGGTGGCGGTGATGACCTGATTGCCGCCCTGGGCGTCGGTACCCGACACCCGTCCGCGCCTCTGGGAGAGATCGCCCATGATGTCGCCCATGTGCTCGTCGGGAACGGTTACCTCGACCTTGACGATCGGCTCCAGCAGCACGGGGCTGCATTGCTCCATGCCCTTACGGAAAGCCATGACCGCCGCGCGCCGGAAAGCGTGCTCCGATGAGTCCACATTGTGGTACTGGCCGTCGAACAGCGCCACGGCCACATCCACCACGGGGAAGCCCGCCAGAGTGCCGTGGGCCATGGCGTCGACTACGCCCTTCTCGACGGCGGGGATGTACTGTCTCGGAACCGAGCCGCCTACGATCTCGTCGAGGAACTCGAACCCTACGCCCGACTCCCGCGGCTCGAGCCGGAGATGCACGTCACCGAACTGGCCTCGACCGCCGCTCTGCTTCTTGTACCGATGGTGGACGGTGCCTTTGCTCCGGATCGTCTCCCGGTAGGGGATCTTGGGCTTGCCCATCTCGACCTGCACGCCGGTGGCGGCCTGGATCTTGGAGAGAACGACCTCCAGGTGCAGCCGGCCCACGCCCGAGATGATCGACTCGTCGGTCTCGGCGTCCCGGTAGAACCGGAAAGCCACGTCCTCGTCCATGGCGCGCTGAAGACCCGCGGACAGCTTGTCCACCTCACTGCGCTCGGCGATGGTGATCGAGGCCGAGAACATGGGCTCAGGCACATGGGGCGGCGGCACGGTGATGGGCTGGCTGACGTCGCACAGCGTATCGCCCGTCTTGGTGTCGGGCACCTTGGCCACACCGATCAGGTCGCCCGCGACGGCCTCGTCGAGCTTGTCTTGGGTCTTCCCCTGAAGCGTGAAGACCTCTCCCAGTCGCTCCTTGCTCTCTAGTCGCGTGTTGAGGAGGGTCATGTCCTGCTTCACGTGGCCGCTCCAGACGCGAAGGAGCACCAGCTTCCCCTGGTAGGGGTGAGTCAGCGACCGGAAGGCCGTGGCCAATGTCGGCGCGTCGGCGGTCCTCGGCCGGGTGATGGTCTCGGTGCGGTCGTCGGGCTTGTGGCCCTCGATCTCGTCCGTCGATGGCGGAGGCATGAGCTCCTTCAGCGAGTTCAGGAGCGCGGCGACGCCGATACCCGTCGTGGCGGCGCCCGCCATGACGGGAACGAGCTTCCCCGACGCAACGCCCGAGGAGAGGCCCCGAACCACATCGTCCTGAGGCAGGTCCTCGTCCTCGAAGTACTTCTCCATGAGGGCCTCGTCGGTGGACGCGATCTCCTCGACCATGGCGGCCCGGGCTTCCTGGGCGGCATCCAGATGCTCGGCGGGGATGTCCGACGGCTTGACGTCTTTGCCGCCGCCCATGTACGCCTTCATGGTCAGCAGATCGACCACGCCCTTGAGCTCATCGCCGTCCGTGATGGGGAAAGCCAGGGGAGCCGCGGCCGAGCTAAGGCGCTCCTTCACCAGGTCCAGGGTGCGGTCGAAGCTGGTGTTCTCCTTATCGAGCTTGTTGATGAACACGAGCTTGGCCAGACCGCTCTGGTCAGCCAGCTTCCATGCCCGCTCCGTGCCCACGCCCAGCTCGCCGCCCGAGTCGACCACGAAGACGGCTCCGTCGGTCACGCTCAGGGCGTGGATGACCTCGGCGAAGAAGTCCACATAGCCCGGGCAGTCCAGCAGGTTGAGCTTGCGGTCGCCTGACGCCATGGCGCACAGGGAGGTGGCGATGGACATCTGCCGGTTGATCTCCTCGTCGTCGAAGTCGGAGACCGTGTTGCCTTCCTCCACCCGGCCGGGGCGGTCGATGGCGCCCGCCTCCAGCAGGAGGGACTCCACCAGGCTCGTCTTGCCCGACTTCGAGTGCCCGACGATGGCGATATTTCGAATGTTCTCCGTCGTGAAACTCTTCACGCTTTACTCCCCCGCAGCTACTTCGCCCTCGATATAACGTCAAGCACACGCCAGCACTTCTGCTTGGAGATGGGGCGGCACTCGATGATCCGCACCCGGTCCCCGGTCCGGCAGTCGTTGGTCTCGTCGTGTGCCTTCAGTCTCTTGGTCCTTCGGATCACCCGGCGGTAGAGGGGGTGCTCGACGAGGCGTTGCACGGCCACGACGGCCGTCTTGTCCATCTTGTCGCTCACCACGACGCCCTCACGGACCTTCAGGTGGCTGATCTGATCTGTTCCTGTGGTTGCCATCCTCTAGCTCCCTGCGCTCTCTGTGGACGTAGTCTCTAGCTGTCGCTCGCGCATCACCGTGGCCAAGCGGGCTATCTCCTTGCGGGCCCGCCATACGGCCTTGGTGTCATCGAGCTGGTGGCTTGCCATGCGGTACCTCAGCCGAAACAGCTCCTCCTTGGCGGAGAGGAACTCGTGCTGAAGGTCCTCGTCGGACATGGCTCTATAGTCGCTGGCCTTGCGCATGCTCAGGCTCCTTCGAAGACCCTTCGGGCCTTATTCCTCGGTCTCGCTCTCCGGGTCATAGCCGTCCCGAACTACGAAGCGGCACTTGATGGGCAGCTTGTGCGAAGCGCGGCGGACGGCCTCCCGCGCCACGTCCTCCGGGATGCCGGAGATCTCGAAGATGACCCGGCCGGGCTTGACCACGGCGACCCACTCGTCGGGCGCGCCCTTACCCGAGCCCATACGGGTTTCCGCGGGCTTCTTGGTGGCAGTCTTGTCCGGGAAGACACGGATCCAGACCTTTCCGCCACGACGGCACTGCCGGGTGATGGCGACACGAGCGGCCTCTAGCTGGCGATTCGTGACCCACGACGGCTCGAGGGCCTGTAGCCCGAAGTCGCCGAAATCCACCTTGTTGCCGCCCGATGCCAGGCCTTTCATCCGGCCACGCATCGGCTTGCGATACTTGACTCGGTTGGGCATCAACATGCTTAGGCACCCCCGCCATCGGATCCCGAGCGGCCGCGTCCACGGCCGGGGCCCATACGAGCCCTGCCTCGACCTGGTCCGCGGCTCGGACCGCCGCGCCGGGGCGCGCGAGCTTCGCTCTCCCGGCTGATCTTCTGTCCGGGCAGCACATCGCCGCGGTAGACCCAGACCTTGACCCCGATGGGGCCCGACTTGGTCCGCGCGGTGACGATGCCGTAGTCGATGTCGGCGCGAATGGTATGCAGCGGAATCGAGCCCTCGCGCGTCCACTCGCTCCGGGCGATCTCGGCGCCACCGAGGCGGCCCGACACGGCGATCCGGACGCCCTTGGCGCCACTCTTCATGCATCGCTGAGCCGCCTGCTTGATGGCCCGCCGGAAGGAGTCCCGGCGCTCGATGGAGCGCGCCACGGACTCGGCGACCAGCTCGGCGTTCAGGTCGGGGTTCTTGATCTCCACGATGTTCACGTGGATCCGCCGGCCCGTCAGCTTCTCCAGGTCCTGCTTGAGCTGCTCCACGCCCGAGCCGCCGCGGCCGATGATGATGCCGGGCTTGGCGCTGTGCACGGTGATGCGCACCGCGTCGCCCACTCGGCGCTCGATGTGAATGCCGCTGATGGAGGCCTGCTTGAACCGGTTGGTGATGAAGGTCCTGATCTTGTGGTCCTCGAGCAGGAACTCCCGGTAGCTCTGCTTGTCCGCGTACCAACGGCTGTCCCAATCCTGGATGACGCCAAGCCGAAGGCCCGAGGGGCGGATTTTCTGACCCATGACTGCCGCTCAACCTTTCCCGAACGTGCCGACTACTCGTCGTCCTCCACGTCGTCCTCATCCTGCAGGCAGATTGTGATGTGCGAGTACCTGCGTCGGATGCGGTCGACCCGGCCCCGTGCCCGGAACCTCAGCCGCTGAAGCGGCTTGGCCTCATCGACGAAGCACCGGGATACCCAGCACTCCTCGGGGCTGATCTCGTGGTTGTTCTCCGCGTTCGCGCCGGCCGATTCCAGAACTTTCAG
>WJIW01000338.1 GCA_014730065.1 Armatimonadia bacterium
CCCCCGCCAGTTCCGGGCTCGGCGCTCAGGCGTCCCCGCCCAGATGCACGGCAAGTCGGGCCGCCTGATCCAGGGCCTCATCGGGAACGTGCCCCCTGGCGTCGATGGGCAGGTTCAGCGTCACCGCTCCCCCGACGGCGCGGAAGTCGTCCACCCACCTGAAGAGCTGCCAATCGCTGTAGATGTACGGCCGGCCACCCTCGAAGGTGCTGTGGATGGGCAACAGTGCGTGGGTGCGCACGCCATCGATGAAGGGCCCCGTGGGCATCCACGTCTCCGGCGGCCTCTCGTGGTCGATGGCGATCCGGCCGTCCCAGAGGAAGTGGACCTCACCGGCGTGGTAGTCCTCCAAGGGCGTTACAGGCTGGATGTTCCCGATGCAGAAGGCGCCATCGTTGAAGCACACGATGCGAGCCGGGTTGCCGGCCCGGGCTCGCCCGAACCACAGCTCCCAGTCGTAGGTGGAGTTGGGGAAGACGTCCCAGGTGTAGCATCCATCGAACCACCAGCCGTCCATAAGGTCGCCGAGCCGCTCACCGTACTCGGCCACGAAGCGGGTGTAGCGATCCTGAAACTCGGTCTGGTCGGCGGGGTTCCAGGCGAAGGCCTCGTGGATCTCCTCGGACTGGGCCGCCACCTCCGACGGCAGGTACGCGATAAGCCGGATGCCCCGCTCGCGGCAGGCCCGGGCGATCTCTAGAAGTAGGTCACGCTCGGACGTATGGCCGGGTGCCCGCTCGTCCAGGTAGGCATTCGGACTGCAGTAGTAGCCGGTGTTCTGGCCGATGGTGAAGATCAGCCAGTCGGCTCCGCTGGCCTGGAGCTGATCCATGAAGCCGACCAGGTCGAAGCCGTCGACGGTCGCGTTGAAGGCCCTCGCGCGGTCCTGGGCGGACTCGCCCAGCGGCGTGATCAGGTAGTGGACCATGACTCCGAAGCTACGCTGGCCTAGCCACGCCGCTCGGTCGGCGGCGGGCTGCCCGGCCTGCCCCACGGTAAGTGTGAGCAAGAGGCCCGCAGTTGCTGCCATTACCAGCCACTCCTCTCTGTTATGGGAGGCGACTTCGTGAAGCGATGTCTGCGGCCCTGCGGCCCGGCACCGCCGAATTCTGGACACCCCATCCGTCTTGTGAGAGACTGGCTGCAATCACCCATCCAAGGCACGAACCGTGGACTCTAGGAGGATGAGAGCATGGCCGTAACACCGTCCACTATGCTGGAGCTGGGTACCAAGGCTCCCGACTTCAAGCTCACCGACGCCGAGGGGAATACGGTAGCCCTTTCGGACTTCTCCGACGCCAAGGCGCTGATCGTGATGTTCGTCTGCAACCATTGCCCCTTCGTGGTTCATGTGAAGGAGGCCCTCGCGGACATCTACCGCGACTACAAGGACAAGGGCGTGGCCATGGTGGCCATCAACGCCAACGATGTGGCCAACTACCCCCAGGACGCACCCAGCAAGATGGGCCCCTTCGCCAAGGAGGCGGGGTGGGAGTTCCCGTATCTATATGATGAGACCCAGGAGGTCGCCAAGGCGTACAGGGCAGCGTGCACGCCTGATATCTACGTGTTCGATGGAGATCAGCGGCTGGTCTACCGGGGACAGATCGACGGGTCGCGCCCCGGTAACGACGTAGAGGTCACCGGCGAGCATCTGCGCCAGGCCCTGGACGATGTGCTGGCCGGCCGGGACGTCAGTGTGGAGCAGGTCCCGAGCACCGGCTGCAACATCAAGTGGAAGTCGGGGAACGAGCCGGACTACTACTAGAGATGAACCTCCCGGGGCGGGAGGGGCATTATCACAGTGTCATCCGCGCGGCCGGTCCTCCGGGGCTGGCCGCCGCCGTTGGGAGGGGTGGCCGCCGCTCATGGCGGCCCCGGGTGTTCTGCCTATGAGACCGCTCGTACTGGCTTTGACCCTTGTAGCTGCCGGCATGGCGCCGGTGCCCGCTCTCGCACAGGAGCTGCCCACAGCCGTCACCGAGATCACCGTGGATCCCCAGGAGGCGGGGGGTGCCATCGTCGTGATCCACGCCGACAACCCCGTGCGGTACGATACCTTCCGGCTGTCGGCCGAAGGGCCCGTGCCACCCCGTCTGGTGGTTGACATCGAGGGAGCGTCCTTCGTGCCCGGTGTGCTGGACCTGCCCGTGGGCGATGGGGGGGTCATCGGCATCAGAGCCAGCCAGTTCAGCAGCGTGCCGCCCGTCGTTCGCGTGGTCATCGATCTCGACTCGGCGCGGCCCGTGCGGGTCCTCGACGAGGTGCCCGCGGCGCCCATCCGAATCGCTATCGGCGACGTCGACGAGTTGGGCGCTACGCCAGGGGAGACGACCGAAGTGACGCCTGGGGTGCCCGATCCCATCGATCCGCCCCGGCCCCCGACCGAGGAAGTCCGCCCCGAGCAGGCCCTGCACGTTCTCAGTGTGGATCCCATGGGCTTCGAGGAGGGCCGGGTATCCTTCCGGGTGACCCTGGATGGGCCCGCGGAGCCCGTATACTTCGCCCAGGCCACGCCGTGCCGCTTCGTGCTGGACATCCCCGGCGCCGCGCCCGAGATGACCCTGGGCCGGCCCGACGGATGGGCATCGGTCGAGGGATGGATCGCGCCGGGCATCAAGTCGGTCCGGGTCTTCGAGATCCCCGAGGCGGGCAAGCTCTCCACCCGCATCGTGATCGACGCTGAGCGGCTCATGCCTTACGACCTGGACCGGGACCCCACCGGGCCCCATGCTTGGATCTTCTCGGTGATGGTCGACCCCGCCCTGAACCGGGTCGTGGTCATCGATCCCGGGCACGGGGGCAAGGACTGCGGCGCCCTGGACGATTCCGAGACCTTCGAGGAGGCCGACTTCGTCCTCCCCATCGCCCTTCGGCTTCGGGCCAAGCTCATCGAGCGCGGCATCTGCCCCATCCTGACCCGGACCGCGGACACCACGGTGGATCTGTTCCACAGGCCCTACATCGCCAACCAGGTGGATGCCGAGCTGTTCCTCTCGATACATCTCAACGCCCTGGATGTGGGCAGCGCGGGAGGCACCCTCACGCTGTACACCCACCCCTCGAGCGCGGCCTTCGCCGAGGCCATCCAGGCCGAGGTGGCGGGGGTCTTGGGCCTGACCGACCGCGGCACCGTCCCCATGCGTGACCTAGTGGTCACCCGGGTCGCCGAGATGCCGGCGGTGCTGTGCGAGCTCCTCTTCATCGACAACCCGGGGGAGCTGGCCCTGCTACACAATCCCCAGAACCAAGAGAAGGTGGCACAGGCTCTGGCCGACGCCATCGAGGCGAGTCTCGAAAGCGCCGACGAGGGCTAGCCCCTGTGGTATCCCGCCGGTCGGCATAGGTTGAGTCGGCCGAGCCCGCGAAGAGAGTGGTAACCAATGAACCGTGCCGACGGCCGCAGCGCCGACGCCCTTCGACCGGTGAAGATCACCCGGTCGGTGCTGATGCATCCCGAGGGCTCCTGCCTGATCGAGATGGGCAACACCCACGTACTGTGCACCGCCACCGTCGAGGACAGCGTGCCCCGTTGGATGCGTGACTCGAAGAGCGGATGGGTGACCGCCGAGTACGGGATGCTGCCCCGCTCGACGGGTGACCGGATCCAACGAGGCCGCACCGGCGGCCGCGGCATGGAGATCCAACGGCTCATCGGACGGGCGCTTAGGGCGATCACCGACATGGATGCTCTGGGCGAGAGGTCCATCACCATCGACTGCGATGTGCTCCAAGCCGACGGGGGTACCCGGTGCGCTTCCGTGACCGGCGGGTTCGTGGCCTTGGTCGAGGCCCTGGACTGGCTGCGCCGGGAGCGGAAGGCCTTCAACCGTCTTCCTCTTCGCGACCTGGTCGCGGCGGTGAGCGTTGGTGTCGTCCAGGGACAGCCCCTGGCCGATCTGTGCTACAAGGAGGACTTCGAGGCCCAGGTGGACATGAACGTGGTGGCGACGGGCCGAGGCCTGCTGGTCGAGGTCCAGGGAACGGCGGAGTCCTTCCCCTTCACCCGACAGCGTCACGACGAGATGCTCGACCTGGCCTTGGGCGGCGTGCACCAGCTCGTGCAGATCCAGCGCGAGGTGTTGGGCGAGCTGGTGTGACGGGCGGCCCCTGTCCGGCCCAGTGCCTAAGGGGTCAAGTAGACACGGAAGCATAACCCCAATCCCCCGCGACGGGAGCGCAGCTCGTGGCTCGTGTCCGCCTGAATCTTCTCTGGCTTTGCTTCATCCTCGGGACTCTCTCGTCGCTACTCGTGTGGTCCGCAGGCTGTGAGCTCGGCCGGGACCGAGACGAGACCTCGCCGGCCCTGGCGGAGGGCCCCACCCTTGCCGATCCGGGCGGGACCGAGAGCGAGGTCGGCGAGCCAGTCGGCCCCCCCACCGAAGTGAGTCCCGTTTTCCAGCATGGCCGAGGCCGGGCGCCCATGGGCGCCGACGCGATCCCCACGTACTTCCTGCCCGAGGCAGATGGCGTGACCGCGATACGAGATGGCCTGGTCGGGCTCGGTGTGCCTTCGGGACGCAGCACGCTCGTCGTCGAGAGGCTTCCCGTGCCCGTGATGACCCACGATGACCTGCTGGAGCTGGTTCCGAGCTACCACCTGGTGGGGGCGGGCACCGATCAGGCGGCCGTGGATGCCCTCATCGACGATCTGCAAATCGAGCTTCACGAGGCGCTGATCCGCGAGGAGCCGCGACTGGAGCCCCCGGCCTCGCCGGCCGAGGAGATTGCCGCCGAGCTCCTGCCCCAGGGGCAGCCGGCGCCGGACGTGGGGGCACCCTGGCGACCAGGGGTGAGTGAGGCCGAGTACCCGGGTGGCACCTGGCCTTCGGTGCGGCTGGACCTGGAACTTGACGGGGCCGATTCCGTTGGACAGGTGGCCTTCGAGTTCGTCTCCCAGCAGGACTGGATCGACTGGAGGCCCGAGGCGGTAGAGGAGACCGACCAGGAGTGGGAGCTGGCGCTCTATGACACCGCTCTAAGCCTGCGCACGGCCCTCATCGCTCGCCGGCCCGGCGGAGTGTATGCCGTCTTCTACGACCCCTGCGTGCTCCTGGCGCCCGAGGAGGATGGCGACGACGAGGATGCCGCGACCCAAGCCGCCCGCCGTAGGGCGATGGAGCTGCTGAGGGCCCAGGTGGAGGAGTTCGCGAGGTGGTACGAGACCTCGATCGCAACTCCCGATACCGAAGCCGTGTCCGATTAGGGTATCCACCAACTCCACTACCGTCACTCCGCCACACTGGGTTCGTCGGACGACGAGCTAGGTGAAGTCCAGCACACAACGGGCGCTAGGGCTCAGTCAGCCGGAAGGAGGGCCAGATTGGCACTGCTTGGTGTAGCCAAAAGGTCAGGATGTAGACGAAGGACAATCGGAAGAAGAAAAGGAAGTCATCATGTAGGAAGCGTTGTATCGTGCGTTCTGTGTCTAGTGCATTACGGCAGGGCCTATGGTTGGCTGTGACAGCCCATGGCGTTGCGTTGGGGTGCTCCCTGGACGAGTGATCTCTCGACCGGGGCAAAACGACGCCACTTCCTGCTCTGTGCTCTCCGTGAGTTCCGACCTAGTGTGCTCTGGGAGGCAGCATGGGTCTCTTACCGCTACTGATCACGCTCCCCCTTGGTCTAGCCCTCGCGCTCGCGACGGCGACCGGGGCGGGCCGAGAAGATGCAGGCCAATCCTACTGGGCGGCGGGCAATCTCGCGTCCAACCCATCCTTCGAGCTTGGGCTCGACATGAGTGGACAGCCGCGAGACTGGCGGCCGATGGATGCCTTCGGCTCCGGCGTGCATCGGTTGGTAGCTGATCGCGCGTCGCATGGCACACATTGCCTGTCCCTGGCCGAGACGACAACGCCCGAGGGGACACATGCACTCGGGGGGTGGCAGGGCCCGCCCATGCGCGTGGTCCCAGGCGTCGCCTACGCTCTGCACGCCGACCTGATGAGCGGCGGCGTTCCGAGTGTCACATACCTCAGTCTCGCATGGTTCGACCGATCGGGGGCATGGATCGGCAACACACGGAACGGATCGGTTCTGTCCGATGCCGGTGGCTGGCATTGCGTCGGGGTGCTGGATGTAGCGCCTCCCGATGCGGTGGCGATGGTGCCTTGCTTCCGGTCGGACGGTAACCCGGGGACCGCCTTCTGCGATGCGGTAGGCCTGGAGGTGTCAGGGGAAGGACCCATGGCAGTTCCAGTGGCGGGCGGTGACTTCTCCCCTCAGGCTCGAGACCTGTGGAGAGGTGAGGGCGTCCATGCCGTGTGGGACGACACGCTCAGCCGAGGCGACGATGGCAGTGGGTGCGTGGGCTTCACCAGTGGTAACGGCATGTCGACCTGGACTTCCTCCGCTTTCGGGACAGAATCCATGACCGGTGACGGCCTCCATGTGGAGCTGTGGGTAGACTCCTCGCGGGCCACCAGCGGAGACCTTTCCGTCCTCTGGGAGGACGAGGAGGGCTCAGTCGCCGTTCCACTGGGGTCGGATGGGTTCGTACCCGTTACCTTGCCGTGGCGGGCGGGGCTTGGCACCGACTTCATGCGGCTCGTCGTGAGAGGCGTGGATCTGAATGGCCCGGTAGCCATTGATGATGTCTCGCTCGTCCTCGACCTACGGGAGGAGCTGGACCCAACCCTCCAAGCCGTCGCCACGGCATGCGCCTATGAGTCGGCGATCGCAGCTCCGCCGTGGGCGCTCGATCGGTTCGTATCCACCTTCCCAGATCCAGATACCGCGTCCGGCCTCGCCGCACTCCTCCTCGCGCCCGAAGCGACCGAGGTGGCGCCCGGTGAGAGGGCTTTGGAGCTCTTCCGGATGGAATGCCTCTACCACGCCGGGCGGGTTGAGGAGAGCCTCGCCCTAGCCACCGGCCTGCGTGCGAACCTACCCATCAACGATGCCCGCCGTGACCTCGCCATGCGGTACCAGGTCCTGACGGCAGAAGCGGCCAAAGAGGCGAAGCGGACGGCCCGTATCGCGACCCTGGATGAGGCGTTGGCGTCCGCCACGTCGACGGATGAGCGACTGGACCTAGCGCACGGGTACATCGAGGCCGAAGCACCGGCGAAAGCCTCCTCGCTTCTGGGCAGGCTGATGGCCGAGGTGGACGAGAGGGATCGCCCGTGGGTAGTCTATCAAGCGAGTGTACAGGCAGCGAAGGCCAGCCAGCCTGAGATCGCCGTGGGCTACCTCAAGGAGTTCCTAGGCGACTACTCGTGGGCCCGCTGGGCCGACGACGCGCGGGTTCTGCTGGGCCAACAGTACCGCGATACCGGCCAGTACCGGCGCGCGATCGAGGTATTGGAGGAGTTGCAGCCAAGTGCTCGCCGAGACGCTGAGATCCGAGGCTGCTACCTCTCCGGTCGGGCGGACGCGGACCTGCGCGCTGAGTACACGGCGCGGTTTGGCGATCCACTCCCTGAACTCACCTACCTGGGCAGCGACCGGGACACGAGGGGTGAGTGGATTGGCGCCTATGGCCGCCACGCCTTCGTGCTCTGCGGTCTGGCTTCCCCGCGCGACATCGTCGGCGGCCGGGTAACCCCGGTGCTCGGCGATCCGGATGATGAAGAGAGGTGGCACCCGCAATCGGTCGCCTGGGCGACTTCGGATGAAGAGTGGCGGTATCGAGTCGTCACCGGTGACCCCTACTGCTATCCACGGAGCTACCTGCACATTGGGGATACCGATGACGTCCGTGGCCTGGAGAATCCCGGCTGGGGCACCCGAGGTCACTCATTGTGGGATGATCGGGGCGAGCTGCATCCTTATGACGGGCTGGGTCCTGATCTCTGCGTTGATTTCTCAGTGCCCGCCGGCATGTGGGCCGTGTCGGCGTACTTCGTGGACTGGGACCCGGGCGGCCCCTACCCCCCAGAGCATCCCGTCACAGTAAGCGGTGGGCCCCATGTGGAGCCTGTGTCCTTCGTGGCCAAGAACCTGGCCGGCGGCGTCTACTACTCGGTTGCCATTCGAGGGCCGATGGACGTTCGGGTGCGCATCGACAAGGGTCGTAGCTTTTGCGCGGGGATATCGGGCCTGTTCCTGGATTCTCTCACCGTTCCGGAGCCGCTCGTGGGGCTGCTCAGCGAGGGTATCGCGCCATCGCTTGCCGGACCCGCGATCCCCGGTGGGGTCTCACCATGGCCCATCCTCGAAGCGTATCCCGGGGTCCGGGAGCCGCGCATTGAGGCCGCTCACGAGTGGGTCGCGACGACCTCGGTTCAGGAGGCCGACCAAGTCCTCGACATGCTGCTGTCGGCCGGTGAGATCGGTGCCGCGCAGTCGCTCTGCGCCGCCCTGCAAGACGTGGCCGCCTCGCCCGACCGAGTCCTCAGGGTGGCCAGCGGCCTGCGTGACTTCGATCCGTTGGGCACCATGGAGCTGCTGGAGGAGCACGCGCAGCTTCTCCCAATGGCGGACTCCGCAGCCGACCTTGCGACGCTCGCCCAGGAGTGGCACTCATGGGCGTCCAGCGGGGATCTCGAAACCGCCAGACGGCGCGCCCCACGCTACCTGCAGGCTCTGCGCTTGTACGAGCTCGCGGCCGAAGCCGGCGGCACGCCGCTAACCGACGAGGACCTTCTTCGCATGGGCCAGTGTGCTGTCCATCGATGTCTGTTTGACGTGGGCTGGAGCGATGCGGTGCCGGTCGTTGAACTGCTGCTCGATCGATACCCCGGTTCGCCATGGGTGCCGGAGGCCATCGCTCTCCTGGGCAAGGCGTGCCTACTAGCGGCCGATGCAGAGCGAAGCCGGCCGACCTCAGAGTACTTGGGTCGCCTGCAGGCTCGGATTGAGCAGGTCAAGGCCCAGCACGGTGCGTCCGGTGGCCTGGCCGACGCGATGCTGGATCTGTCCAGAGGGTTCCGCAGACGGGGGGAGGTCCAGCGGGCAACGGATTGGGTGGAGCGCGCGCGCTCCGTGTACGACGGCACGACACCACAAGATGGGGGGTAAGCGCTCACGCCAGACCAGCGGACCGGGCTTCGCCGGCCGCATCCGAAGGGGATGGTTCGCCATGAGAACTTCAGCGTTCGTGATGGCTCTGGTAGGGCTCGTCTGTGCAGCGGGGCAAGCAGATGAAATGACCGTCGTATGGGACCCAGGCGAAGGCTTGGACGGGAGCCTCAATCCCGGGCCGATCGTGCCGATCACGGGGTCAGGCGTCGTCAGTGCCGAGGGAATCGATCGGGACGAGTACGTCGTGTACAATGCGGAAATGGAGCAGGTGGGCCAGGGCACCGCTCTCGACGAGCTAGACTGGGGAGCCTGGACCTGCAACGGTAATGGGTCCATCGTGTTGTCCGGAACAAGCACCACCACGTGGACGGCACCAGCCGAGGGCGGCTTGTATGGCATCAGCGTCTTCCTGGAGGATCTCCCTACCCCGATCGGCGACGGCGACTCTGGCTCCAGAGATGACAGCCCAATCTGGGTCACATTCGAGACCGCCGATGATCGTGCCATCGCCGTGGAGTGCACGTCCATTCAGGTGCAGACTGACACAGGCGAACTCGAGGGAAGTGAGGCACCGTTCGGGCCACTGCCCGAGGGTGACGACATCTATACAACCGATCCCGGCGATGCTGCCACCGGTGGGAGGATCGGCTTCTTCAAGAGGGCCGAGGTACGAGGCACTATCCATCCGGCTCTGCCAGATGGACGTTCGAGCTACGGAGCGGGGGCGTTCTTCATCTGGGTCCAGGAGAAGCGCGGGGAGGTAATTCACAATGGGGCTACCGTTGACGAGTTCGCCAACTGGACCGGCGATAGCCCCTCGGCTGCCTTTAGCGACACGAACCCACTCGACGATCCAAACAACCGCATTCAGATGTTGGATGCTCCTGGATTCGCGTCCTCATGGACCCCGCTCCCCATTACTAGCTCACACACGCACGAGTGGTGGGGGCCGAACCTCACCGACCCCTTCCATTTCCGGAATGCAGTCTGGTTCAAGGGCGTGCGTATCAGCGATGGTTGGGATGACCAACCGGAATGGGTCCGAAGGCTGTACCTGGAGACCGATCCCCCGGACGAGATACAGTGGCAGGTCATCGCGAATAACTGATGGGGAGTCTGATCCGATGCGGAATCGCGTCAGCTCGGGTTTGGTGAGGCTGCTCCACTGCGCTCTGGCTCTGATGGCGCTCCCGGTGACGGCCCAGGGAGTTGAGCCCGGCAATCCGTGGCTCGCGTCTGAGGCTTGGGCCCCGGCGGAGATCACCGCGCCCGAGCTGGTGGGCTCCGTGGCTGACGAGTTCATGGGCTACCGGCGGGCGCTCCATCGGGACGTGCTGGAGGCCCTCGAGAGCGGCGAACTCACCGATGCGGGACGCGCGGAGGCCTTGCGCCT
Source organism: Armatimonadia bacterium (assembly GCA_014730065.1). Classification (GTDB taxonomy): domain Bacteria; phylum Armatimonadota; class Zipacnadia; order UBA1398; family UBA1398; genus UBA1398. The sequence goes on from WJIW01000338.1 coordinate 10,358, forward strand.
CCTCGCGATCCTTCGTCCCTATGACCGCCGGTCGGTGGGGCATGTTCTCGACGCCTTGGACCTGGAGCTGCCCGCGCCCGATGAGTTCGTCATCAGTCCCACGCGCATCGACCGATTTGAGGTCCGGCCGGGACCCCATGCAGCCACCATCATCGGCCTTCCGATGCTTCAGCCTGCCTTGGATCGTCTGGCGGCCCTGCCTCCCCCAGAGAGCGAGGGCCTCTTGGCGTGCGCGTGGCAGGTGGGGGCGTTGGCCGCCGCTCCTCGGTTCGACGAGCCGCTGCTGGATACTATGGGCATGATAGGCGAGGACGGCGAGCTGTTCTTGCCACGCCCTCTGACGGGGCCAGAGACGCCCTGGGCCTACGGCCTCCGGCGGACGCCCACACCTCTGCCCGGGGCGACGCTGCTCGAGGTGCTCAACTCGGATGATCCCTCCGTACGCGTGTCGATCGCCGCGGAGCTGATCCGGCGGCAGTGTGAGGCGGAGCAGTGGATCGCCGAGGCTCTGGCCCAAGGAGACCCGACGGCACCGGGATGGACCCTTCGGCGGAATGGCGGCGGCGGTGCGCTTCCGAGGTACATCGAGACCTTCGTTGAGCAGTGGCCCGATGGCCGGGAGCCGCCCGGCCTCAGCGAACAGGGTCGCCTGGAACTCATCTCGGTACTGGGCGAGGTGCGGACCATGGTCGGAGCGCTGCACCTCCAACTCACCAAGGAACTCACACTGATCCCCGATGACTGGCCACATCCCGTGCCCCCTGCGGGCTTTGCTCTGGCGCGCATCGGGCAGACGGTCGTCAAAAAGCTCTACGCGTCAGCGAGTCGGACCCACCTGGATATCGTCGGCCTTATCTACGGTGAGCAGGCGGCGGAGGCCTTCGCCCAGATCGTGCCGGAGTTTCGCCGTCCGCCGACCTACGAGGAGGACTTGGCGTATCTGAGGACGCGGTACCAGGGCTCCCAGGGCATGTGGACTCATATCCCCGACGAGCCTCCCGGCGCGCCCTGACGACAGCCCTCACCCCTCCACCAGCAGCCGCTTCATGACCTTGCCGCTGGGCGTGCGCGGCAGCTCCGCCGTGATCTCGATCTTCTGGGGCACCTGGTAGCTCGCCAGTCGCTCGATGCAGAAGCGGCGCAGCTCCTTTGCGGTCAGCTCGCTACCCGCCTCGGGCACCACCACGGCCTTGACCATCTCGCCCATGTAGGAGGCGGCGCCCGTGGCGGGGATGCCCACCACCGCTGCCTCCAGCACCTTGGGGTGCTGGACCAGGGCGCGCTCGACCTCCAGGGCGTACACGTTCTCGCCGGCGACGATGATCATGTCCTTCTTCCGGCCTCGCAGATAGGTGTAGCCCTGGTCATCGACCATGGCCAGATCCCCGGTATGGAACCATCCGTCCTGGACCGAATCCTCGAGCCGCTCCTGATCGAGCCAGTAGCCGGGAATCACGTTCTCCCTGGCGAGGCACAGCTCGCCCACCTCGCCCGCCGAGGCCTCGCCCCCGTCCTCTAGCAGTACCTTCTGAAAGACCTCGGGGAGAGGCTTGCCGATGGAGTCGGGCCGCTCGTCGGCATCGGCGTCGGCGGTGACGTGGGTGTTGCTGATGGTCTCGGTCAGGCCGAAGAAGTTGTGGAGCGCGGCGCCGGGAAAGGCCTGGCGCAGCTTCTTGATGGTGGCGGCGGGCATGGGCGAGCCGGAGTAGCCGATCATGCGGAGGCTGCCCACCTTCCGCTCGGCCAGATCGCGGCGGGTGGCCACGAGATGGAACAGGGATGGGACGCCGAGAAAGGTGGTCACGGCGTGGGCCTCGATGGCATCGAGGATGGGCCCCGGCTCGGCGGCGGGGACCAGAACCAGGGTGCTGCCCAAGTACATGGAGCTCGGCATGGCACTGTAGGCGGCGGTGCAATGGAATAGGGGGATCACGAGGAGATGGACATCCTCGTGGCGCCAGCTCCACGAGACCACGGCCATGCGGATGTTGAAGAGGCTGGTGGCATGGGTCATCATGGCGCCCTTGGGCAGGCCCGTGGTACCCGAGGTGTGCATGATGATGGCCAGGTCCCCGGGCTGGCGACAGACCAGATCGGCGGGCGGCGAATCGAGCAGCTCCAGCCACTGGGGCCCTCCGAGCTCGATGCGGCGGGTGCCCGATGCCGCGATCGCCTCCGCGGCCTCATCGGGGATGGCCGGATGATCGAGGACGAGAGACGCCTCGGTGTGCCCGACCACGTGACTCACGCCCTCGGAGGGAAGCCTGATGTTGACGGGGACGGGAACCAGGCCCGCCCACTGGAGGCCCCAGTAAGCGACCAGGTACTCCATACAGGTGGGAGCGGCTATGGCAACCCGGTCGCCCGGCTCGAGACCGGCCGTCGCCGTGAGGCCCGACGCGAGCCGCGAGGCGCCCTCCGCCAGCTCCGAGTAGGTGACTCGTCGCTCGCCGTCGATGGCCGCCACCTTGCTGGGGTACTTCTCGGCCGATGCATGCAGCAGATCCGCTAGCTTCCTGAGACGGTCCATGGCGTGATCCCTCTTCCCGCCGAGCCTGGCTACGCTTAGTTTCGCGCGCCGCGAGGGTTGGACCCTCCCCGCACCGAAAGCCCGTGCGACCACGAGAGGCCTGGTGAGACCGTGCTGGACCCCCGAGTTGAAGAGCGCATCACCTTGGCGATGAGCCACGAGGAGCCCGACCGCGTGCCCATATGGGATTTCATCGACTGCCGAGCGGCCTACGACCGGTTCGCCGCGGGCGTCGATGACGTGGTCGAGGCCAGCGTACGAGTGTTCCACGGCCTGGGCATCGACCTTTGCCGGGGGTTCGTGAACACCTATGCCCAGGAGGATACCGTGGGCCTGGAGAGCGCTGACGACCACGGGACGCCTACCATCTCGGGCCGCACTAACTGGGCGAAGTGGTCCATCCGATCCATCGAGGACCTGAAGGCCTTCAGCTTCCCCGAGCCCGACCGGAATCACATCAACACCGCATGGGTCGAGCAGCAGCGGAGTCTCAAGCGCTCCTTCGAGCCCTACACCATGTGGGTGCCCGGGTGTGGCTGCGGGTTCCATGGAACCTATGGCCTCATGGGGGTGGAGTTCTTCTCATACGCCATCTACGACGCCCGGGACGAGGTGGAGCGGCTCCTGTGGCAGCTCACGGAGCACATGGTCGCCATGTGCGAGGCGGCGGCGGCCAACCCAGACCTGGGGCCGCTGTTCTTCATCGGCGATGACATCGCATACAAGGGAGCACTGCTGTACTCGCCCAAGTTCCTTCGCGAGACCTTCATCAAGCAGCTCGCCGCGTGCTGCGAGCCCCTAAAGCAGGCCGGGTACAAGGTGATCTTCCACTCCGACGGCTATGTGATGGAGGTCCTGGACGACATGATCGAGGCGGGCATCGATGGCTTCAACCCCATCGAGCCCATCGCGGGCATGGACATTGGCGAGCTGAAGCAGCGGTACGGCAAGGACCTGATCCTGGTGGGGAATGTGGACTGCTCCCAGACGCTCCCGCTGGGCTCGGTGGATGATGTGGTGGAGGCTACCAAGGAGTGTTTGAGGGCGGCCGGGCGGGGG
>WJIW01000339.1 GCA_014730065.1 Armatimonadia bacterium
AACGGGAGCTCGGGCCGTGTCCGAGGGTGCCAGCGGCGCCGAGGGATGGCAGGCCGACGCCTTCCCGCTGGGAGGCAGCGGAGGCCGAGCCCTGGTTCGGGTGCGGGCCGGCGATGGCGAGGCGGGCGGCGCGGGCGGCGCACTAAGGGAGTTCCCCATCGCGGTAGGCCAGGCCATCGAGGCGCCCCTGCGAGCCGTCCGGGACTACGCCCGGGCACTGGGGCACTCAGCCGAGGCGGACCCCTCCACACGCGAGCGATTGGCCTCGAACCTGGTCGACCAGACGGGGCGGCTGGGACGCGCGGTCGATGAGCTGCTGGCGGCTCACTTGGCACGGCTGTCCTCCGACGATCTCGTGCTGACCGAGGTCGACCTGGCTCAGGTAGCCCGGGAGGGCGTCGAGCGAGCGAGGTCGGCCTCTCCTTCAGCCACCATCTCCCTCCAGGCCGACGAATACGTTCCCGCTGTCCTGGACGAGGGCGTGATGGGGCGGGCCATCGACGCGCTGATCGACTCGGCCCTGGCACTGGAGAGTGTGCTGGTCCTCCATGCCGCGGGCGACGAACAGGCGGGACTCATAGCGGTGGATCTGGGCAGGGCCTTGCCCACCCGGCTGCGGAGACGCCTGTTCGAGCCCTTCGCGATCAGCCGGGAGGGTGGGGGACTCGGGCTCGGGTTCTTCATCGCCCGCTATGTGGCGCTCGCCCATGGGGGCGACATGCGGGTGTCGGAGGATGGCCGGTCGGTGGAGCTGCTTCTTCCGCGTCGCGGCCCCGGCTAGGGCCCATGAGCGTGGCCCCATCCCGTTCGTCAAAGTGGGAGGTGTGGATGGGGCGAGGGGAGAACGACGTTAGACTTCTTCTGGGGGAGAGCGCAAGATATTGATCGAGACCAAGCGGCCCGCGGACCGTCCGCGTCAGGAAAGCCAGTCCGATTCGCCGACCCGCGGGGTATCCGTTCGATCCCTGGTCATCGCTGGCATCCTGATCCCAGCCAATGCCTACTGGGTCGCCATGACCGAGACGGTCTGGTACGCCGGCTTCCCTACCACTATCTCGCTCTTCTACAACGTCGTCGCCATCCTGGTCGCCCTGACCCTCCTTAACGCCGTGGCGCGTCGCGTTGCGCCGCAGGCGGCCCTGTCTCACGCCGAGCTGATGGTCATCTACGTCGTCCTCTGCCTCGGCTCGACCATGGTCAGCCACGACATGCTCCAGGTACTCGTGCCCATCATGACCTACTGCTACGAGTACGCCCGACCCGAGAACGAATGGGCCACCCTGTTCCTCGATTACGTTCCCCGCTGGCTGACGGTGGACGGCACCATTCCCGAGTTCCTCGGTGGCGGCTTCTCCGAGGGCTCGGTCTCCATGATGTGGGAGGGCGGATCGAGCGTCTATCGCCCCGGCATCTGGCGGGCCTGGGTCGTGCCTGCGGGCATGTGGACGCTCTTCCTCACGCTGCTCTACGCGTCGACGCTGGGCCTAAACGCCATCTTCCGTCGCCGATGGATCGAGGCTGAGCGGCTCACTTTCCCCATCATTCAGCTCCCCTTGGAGCTTGCCCGGCCCAAGACGTGGCTGGTCAAGGAGAAGCTGTTCTGGGTGTTCCTGGTCTTGGTGTTCGCCATCGACATCCTGAACGGGCTCCACATCTACTACCCGCAGGTTCCGCAGATCCCCCTCACGGCCACGGCCACGCCCGCCTTCGACATCGGGTCGAAGATCATCGACCACCCCTGGAACGCCGTGGCCCCGCTGACTCTGGGGGTCTACCCCGTGGCCCTGGGGCTGTGCCTGCTGCTCCCCACCGAGCTGGCCTTCTCGTGCTGGTTCTTCTTCTTCGTGTTCAAGTTGATGCGGGTGATGGTGAATGCTTGGGGAGTTCTCCAGCCCGAGGGCCCGCCTTACATCGAGGAGCAGTCTTTCGCTGCCTACGTGGCCCTGGCGGCCTTCTCGGCCTACGCGGCCCGGTCTTACCTCTCGGGCGTCTGGAAGGCCATCTGGGGTCAGCCGGGCGGACTCGACGATAGCCGAGAGCCCTTGCGTTACCGCACCGCGGCCATCCTGATGGTCGGCGGCTTCCTGGCGTGTGTCGTCTTCGGCTGGCGCGCGGGGATGAGCCTAGGATACTCGCTGGCGTTCTTCCTCATCTACATGGTGCTCACGCTGGCGGTGTCACGCATTCGCGCCGAGATGGGTCTGCCCGCCCACGACCTCCACCATGCGGGCCCGGGCGTCATGCTCGAGCGGATCATCGGCACGGTCAACATCTCGCCCCAGGGCCGCACGGCCACGGAGCTGTTCTCCTGGTTCAACCGAGCCTACCGCGCCCATCCGGCGCCCCACCAGATAGAGGGATTCAAACTCGCCGAGCGAACGGGGATGAACCCTCGGCCCCTGGCCTGGGTGATGCTGGTCGCGATACCCATCGGCGCCGTGGCCGCCTTCTGGGCCCTTCTGCACTTCATGTACAGCAAGGGCGTCGCGGCCCAGTTCTTCGAGCCCAAGGTGCCAGCCATCTTCGGCTCGGAGCCTTGGAACCGGCTGACGGCGGCGATTCAGAATCCGAAGACGGAGAATCCCAGCTCCAGCGTGGCCATCGGATTCGGGTTCGTGATCACCATCGCGCTGATGTTGCTGAAGGTCCGGATACCGTGGTGGCCCATCCATCCGGCCGGATATGCCGTATCCAGCAGTTGGGCCATGGGCTACCTCTGGATGCCCATGCTGATCGCTTGGGCGGCCAAGTCTCTGGTCACCCGGTACGGTGGTAACAAGGCCTTCCGGTCGGTGGTCCCGGTGGCCTTCGGACTGATCTTGGGCGACATGGCAGGCGGATGCTTCTGGTCCGTGTACCAGCTCATACAGAAGGCCACCCTGGCCCCATACTGCATCTGGGGCAAGTAGACGGAGTCGCATCAGGGCTCCCCGAGGAGGTTCGGTTGACATCGTGAAGCGAGCTAGCCTGGTCCTAGTCGCCGCTGTGTGCCTATCCCTGGCAGCGACCTTGGTGGCCGTGGGCCAAGACACCGCAACAACCGAGCCCAGCGCCGGCGACCTCGTGCTCGAGGCCGGCGACAGCATCGAACCCGAAGCCACCGAGCCTGCCGGCGAAGCGAGCGGTACCGACGGCGCAGAGCCTGCCGAGGAGCCTGCCGCCGACGAGACGGCGGACGAGCCCGACGCGAGCATCTCCCGGACGGATGAGCCCGCGTGGGGAATGCCCGAGGAAGAAGACGACGAGGAGATCGTCCTCACCGCCGATCAGCGCGCCCTCTACGAGGAGATCGGTGAGCAGATCGATGTCGAGCGCATGGAGCGCGGCATCCGCGATCTGGCCAGCTTGGGTAGCCGAGTCTCCGGCACCCCAGGCAACTTGATTGCCGGTACATGGGTCGTGGATCAGTTCCGGAGCATCGGCCTGGAAGATGTGCGGATCGAGGAGTTCGAAGTCACCGTTCCAGTGGACCACGGAACCTGGGTCGATCTGAACGGCGAGGAGATCCGGGTCTACCCCTTGTGGCCGAACCTGGTGCGGACCTGCTCCGTACCCACCGAGGGGATCGGGGCGGCTCTGGTCGATGGCGGCTCCGGCTCGCTGCACGACCTGTCGGGCCGGGTTATCGACAGCAGCATCGTCCTCATGGACTGGACCGATGACGCGAGCTGGTTCAACGCACCCCTGCTGGGAGCACGGGCCGTCATCTTCATCGAGCCCGAGCTGATCTCCCGGGGAAGCGCCGAATCCAAGTTCCTTTCGGTACCGGCGGACATCCCCCGGTTCTGGATCCCCAGAGAGCAGGGCTTGGCGCTCCGCGAGCAGCTCGCTCAGGCTCGGGCTCCCGAGGCCCGCCTGTTCTCCGATGTCCGCTGGGAGTCGCGGACCACCTTTAACGTGCTCGGCGAGATCACCGGCACCGAGAATAATCCCATGCCCGGCCATGCCGAGTTCCCAGGCTCGGCCCAGCGCATCGTGCTCTCTGCCTACTACGACTCCATCTCCGTCGTCCCCGACCTGGCTCCCGGCGCCGAGAACGCCGCTTCCATCGTAACCCTCCTGGAGATAGCGCGGGTACTGAAGGAGCGCCCACCTCGCCGAAGCGTGCTCTTCCTGGCCACCTCGGGGCACTTCCAGTCGCTCTACGGGATCCGGGACTTCTTCAACCGCCGCTTCGCCGCGTTGGTCCGACCGCCCGAGGAGGTCAACACGATTCTGGCGGCGGCGGGCGAGCGCCCCGACACCATCGGCCCCATGGACGTGGCGGCCATGTTCGGGATTGATGTCTCCAGCCGCAACGATCTAGTCTGCGCCATGTACAAGGGCTACTTCTACGACTACGTCGAAGACATCCAGTGGAAGTACTCCGACTATGGCAGCAACTCACAGGACTGGGCTCGAGGGATCCAGAAGGCCCTCGGGTATCCCAACACTACGTACGCCGATGCCATCAACTCCATCACCGGCCGGAACTGGCGGTCGTATCTTCCCGGCCGACTCGCCATGGACTTCGAGGAGGCCACCGTCGCCTCTCGGCCCGCCATCGGCTTCTGCACGGGTAACGACATGCGCGCGTACGTGGACACCCCCCACGAC
>WJIW01000340.1 GCA_014730065.1 Armatimonadia bacterium
CGCCCAGTCCCTGCTCCAGGGCGCCCTGGACGTTGACATCGAGCCTTTGCCCGTCCTGGAGACCCAGCCCCTCGAGGATGCTGGCGAGGAAGGCGTGCTGCGCGGCATGCCCGAAGCCGGAGCCAGTGGCGCGGACACCGCCGCGACCCCGGAAGCGACCGCCACCCCGCCGCGGCCCCCGGGGATGGCAGACGAGCCGGCCGCCGGCCCATGACGGGTCCCGCCGACCGCAGCACGCTTGACATCGCCATGCCCGCCGGTGGAACTGTCCGCCCCGATCGCGTCGAGGGCATGGGAACGCCCTACAAGCCCCTCGCCCGACTGGGAGACCAGTACCTGACCGAACGCGTTATCGCCAAACTCAGGGAGTGGCCGCGTTGCGGCAGCATCGCCCTTGCGGCCGGCGACGAAGTGCTCTCACAGATCGGCGAGCTGGCCGACGCAACCAGTGACGATCAGGGCTCGGGCCCAGCGAACCTCCAGGCGTGCCTGGACATACTGGGCGATCCCGAGTGGGTGCTGCTCTGCGGATGCGATCCCCCCTTCCTGACCGGAGAGATCTGCGACCGGTTCCTGGAGCGATGCCCGAGCGACGCCGATGTGTGCTTCAGCTACGTTCCGGCGGAGACGTACGCGGCCGCCTATCCCGGCTCACCCTTCCTGGGATTGCCCCTCCGGGGCGGCCGCGTTGTTTTCGGTTCGCTGCACCTGGCGCGGTCATCGGTCTTGCGGGGCCGCCGGGAGCTGTTCGAGAGGGCCTTCGCCGCCCGGAAGAAGCCTTGGCGGATGCTGGGCATCATCGGGCTGGGCTCGGCCCTGCGGTTCGCCGTACGGCGCCTGTCCCTCCGTCATGTGGAGGCCCGGATCAGCGCTCTCCTGGGCTGCCGCTGCGTCGCCGTCGAGTCGCCCGATCCCGCCATCGCCTTCGATGTGGACAAGCCCGAGCACCTGCGCGACGCCCGGCGGATCATGGGCATCGAGTAAGCCCCGGCGCCTGCCCGACGACCACCCTCAGTGCCCCCGGCACAACTTCGAATCGAGCGGGCGTGCGCCCCGGCACCTCGCCGTCCACCTGAATGCCCACGGGCGGGTCGCTGTCGATGGTGACCACCGAGCCCGCGGTGTATGTAATGGCCGGGTGCTCCACATGGCTGCCGCCGAAGATGAGCCTCATCCGCCACAGTCCGGCCAGTGCGCTGCTCCCGTGCCAGACCGCCACCCATAGCTTCCCATCGAAGGCCGTGGCGCCGGGAGACATGCGCGCGCCTCCGGCCTCGATCTCGGCATTGGAGACGACCACGTTGAAGACACGCCCCTCTCCCGTCTCGCCGTCGACGCTCCAGCGCATCATGGGGGGCCGGTAGCGAACGGCGCCCAGAACGCCCGCCACGGCATAGGTTTTGGATCGGAACAGCCGCTTGACCCGGGTCGTCGCCGACCGGATCACCGATGCCGAGAAACCCGTGCCGGTAGTCAGCACGAAGTAACGCGAGAAGGCCCCATCCTCGCCCTGGAGCTCGATGCGGCCCAGGTCCATGTCGCGCGTGGCCCCCGCCTCCAGGGCGTCCAGGCCCGCCTCGATTCCGCCGATGCCGAGGTTACGGGCCAGGTCGCACCCCGAGCCAGCGGGCACCACCGCCATCGCCGGCCGATCATCGAGGCTCATCAGGCCCTCGGCCACCTCGCTGGCGGTGCCGTCTCCGCCAACGGCCACCACCAGCGACGCCCCGCTACTCTCGTCCCGGGCCAGGGCGGTGGCCTCGCCCGGTCGCGACGTGGAAAGCACCTCGGCATCCCAGCCGTGGGTTGTCAGGCGGTCGACGGCGCGCCGGGCCACGGAGCCGCCGTCGCCGCGGCCTGCCTTAGGGTTCACGATGACGATCGCGGCATGGGACCGGCTTGGTATCAAGGCGTCCGCCTCTCTGCGTCGTACGTGGGCGGGCCCGGAGGGGGGTACCGCCGCGCGCACGAACACATTGTTCGATGGTCGTCGAATTCGATCCTACAGCATTGAGCCGCCCGCCGAAGCCGCCGGGGCCGTGGCCTCCGTCGCCCCGGGTCTTCGCCATCGCGCTGATGGTCTTCGGCGTGGTCGTCATGATCGCCCTCGCGGTCTGGATCGCTCTCCATCCCCGCCTCCCCTCCCTGCCGACGCAATGGAGCGCCACCCTACGCGCCGGCATTGAGGCCGATCCCATCCTGGAGGGCAACCTACTCATCGTCGCGTCCATGGACGGCACCCTCTGGGCCTTCGACCCGATGACGGGCGAGCGCCGGTACCGGCGGGCCCCCGCGGTTAGGGGTATCGCCGGCGGCCTTACGGCTCACGACGGACTGGTCTACTTTGGGTCCGACGACCACTATGTATACGCCGTTGAGGCGGCGACGGGCGAGACCGTGGCCTCCGCCGCTACCAATGGGCCCGTGCGCACCAAGCCCGTCATCATCGGGGATACCGTGTACGTTGGGTCCGATGATGGTTACCTGTGGAGCTTCCGAGTGGCGACGCTGGAGCCAGCGGGCGAGCCCTGGAACGCCCGGAGCCCCATCGCCGCCACGCCCATCGCGTACGAAGATACCCTGGTCTTCTCCCCGATCCGCGGGAACGTCTACTTCCTGGATACCACGACGGGGAAGTACAGGTACGCCCGGGTGCCCGGCCCCGTGCTCTCCAGTCCCGCCGTCACCTTGGCCGGCAATGTATGGATCGGCAACGACCGAGGTGATGTGTTCGTCATCGAGGCGGAGACGCTGGCCGTGGAGCACGTCACCACATTGGACCAGCCGGTCCGGGGATCCATCTACGAGCGTAGGGGTAGCGTCTACGTAGGCGCCAACGACGGCTTCCTGCACATCTTCCGGGCCAGCCCTCCCGCCCCGCTGGGTCTCGTCGCCGGGGGAGGCTCGGTCCGGGCGCAACCCACCTACGATGCGGGCGTCCTGCACTGGGTCTCGGACAATGGCGTCCTCCATGCCTCGAAGCCATCGGGCGAGCCACTGTCCCGAACGGTAATAGGGAGTGCCCGTATTAGCGCTCGCCCTGTGGCCGGGCCGTCTAGTATGCTTTATGTGTGCGATACTGCCGGCGAGGTGCGCGCGCTCAGGACGTCGACGGCCGAATGAAGTCCGGTAGCTGGGCAGGGGTGCGCTTCATCGCTTTCGAAAGGCTCAGGCCATGAGGATCGCCAGCCACGTGCAGCGCTATGCCGAGATCGGCCGGGTTCTGGCACGCTACGGCTGGAAGCACTCCCTGGCGTATCTCGGCCTCGAGCGGTTCACACGCTCCAAGCAGGTCACCCCCGACAAGGCCGAGGAGCTCCTCCCGCCCGAGGCGGTGCGGAGCATCCTCACCGATCTGGGCACCACCTACGTCAAGGTGGGCCAGATCCTCAGCACCCGGCCCGATCTGCTGCCCGACCCGTACGTGCGGGAGCTGGAGAAGCTCCAGGACGACGCCCCGCCGCTGCCCTTCGAGGAGATCAAGGCCGTCGTTGAGGACGCTTTGGGCAAGCCCCTGGACGACGTGTTCGACGAGTTCGACCCGACTTGCCTAGCGGCCGCCTCCATCGGCCAGGTGCACCGCGCCGTCTACAAGGGGCGGCAGGTCGCGGTAAAGGTCCGCCGACCGGGCATCGAGCATACCGTCGAGACCGATCTCGACATCATCACCACCCTCGCCCGCCGACTGGAGAACACCATCCCCGCCGCCCGCCGGTACCGCGTTGCCCAGGTGGTGCAGGATCTGGCCGACTTCGTGCGGCGGGAGCTGGACTTCGTCACCGAGGCCCGCAATGCCGATAGCCTCCGGGAGGCCATCGGCGATAACCCCAACGTGAAGATCCCGAAGGTCGAATGGAGCGTCACCACCCGCCGGGTACTCGTCATCGAGATGCTCGAGGGGGTCCGGGTCTCTGATCGGGCACAGATGGATGCCATGGGGGTCGACAAGGCCCTCACGGCCGAGCGGCTGGCGGAGACGATGATCCGGCAGATCTTCCTGGAGGGCGTCTTCCACGGTGACCCACACCCGGGGAACCTCACCGTCGAGCCGGGGCCCGTCATCGGGTTCATGGACTTCGGGAACGTCACGTTCCTTGATGAGCAGTCGCGGGAGCTTCTCCTCCGGATGCTTCTCGCCATGCAGCGGGGCGATGCGTCATCCTACGCCGATGCCCTGCTGGATCTCACCATTGGTGCCGAGGAGATAGACC
>WJIW01000341.1 GCA_014730065.1 Armatimonadia bacterium
CTCGCCCCGCCTGGAGGCCGAAGACCATCGGCTGCGGGCCGCGAGCGAGTCGGTTCGCGAGGCCGACGCTGCCGACGATCCAAAGGTCGGCCTGGATGCCTCGGCGGCCGCCCAGGGCCCGCCCATCACGCTGCAGATCCCCAATGCCGGCAGCGTGACCGTTCGCCCGCCCATGCAGGGCAGCGTGTCCGTACAGGCGGCCCTACCCATCGACCTATCGGGCCAACTGCGGTACATCCGGCGGGCCGCTCGGTACTCGGAGAGAGGCCAGCGGGAGCGCTACCGCCAGGCCATGCAGCAGCTTCTGCTGGAGGTCATCGATGGCTACTACCGCGTCTTGGCCGCCAGCTCCGGCGTGGACGCGGCCGGGGCCCGGGTGACCGAGGCAGGGGAGGCCCTGCGCGTAGCCGAGTCGCTCCGCAGCGCCGGCGCCGCGACCGACACCGAGGTCGCCCTGGCGGAGGCCGAGCTGGCATCTAGCCGGGAGGCGCTGGCCCAGGCTCGCGGCGGGGTGGCCGATGCGCGCGCAGCCCTGGCCGCACTGATCGGCCTCCGTGCCGACCAGTGCCCTGAGCTGCGGCCCGACGCCCTCACATTGGATACCGGCCTCGAGTTCGAAGCCGCTCGAGCATTGGCGCTGGACCAGCGCCCGGAGCTGAGGGCGCTGGCCTGGACCGCCCGGTCCCTCGGGGCATCGGCGGAAGCGATCCATCGCAGCACCCGTCCGAGCTTGTCGCTTGGCGCCCTGGCCGAGGCGACCACACCTTCGACTGCCTTCGCCCCCGCAGGGAGCTGGCGCGTCGGGCTGACCTTCTCCTGGCCGATCAGCGATGGAGGCGCCGCCGACGCCCAGGAGGCACAGCGGCGGGAGACGCGGCAAGCGGTGCTTCGCGACCTGGAAGACGTTCGGCTAATGACCGAGGTGCAAGTCCATGCCGCAGGCACCCGGCTGACGGTTCTCGCCGACGAGATCGCGGCCAGTCGTGCCGCCCTGGACTCGGCGCAAGCCGCCCTGGACCGGGTCATGGCGCGGGCCGACGCCGGAGCCGCTCGCCCCCTGGAAGTGCTCCGGGCTCGGTCGGCTCGGGCGGGTGCCGAGGCCGCACTGGACCGGGATGTCTACGAGAGATCGGCCGCCCTCGCCGAGTGGGCGCGGGCCGTCGGTGTGATCGATCGGCTCATCGTGCCCGACATGGCGATGGAGCCCGAGCCCCTGGAGGAGGACCCCCAATGAAGCGCCCTCTTATCCCCATCGTTGTAGTCGTGGTGATCGCCCTGTCCGTCGGTGGCTTCTTCGTATACCGGGGCGTCGCCATGCCCGATGAGAAGCCCGGAGTGGTCGAGGGCAGCGGCACCGTGGAGGCGCGGGAGATCGGCGTCGCCGCCGAGACGTCGGGGATCATCCGAGAGCTGCTCGTCGAGGAGGGCGAGCAGGTCGAGGCCGGGCAGGTCATCGCCGAGCTGGACCGGGAGATCCTGGAGGCGGAGGTGGCCCGCGCCGAGGCCGCCCTGTTCACGGCGGAGATGCAGCTCGCCGACGTCGCGCGCGGTGCCCGCAATGAGGAGATTCGGGCTAGGTCGGCCCAGCTCCGCGAGGCCTTGGCCGCGGCCGAAGGAGCCCGGACCCTGGCCAAAACCGCGCGGGAGGCTTACGAGCGGCCGACTCATCTTAGGGCCGGCGTGGACACCGCCGAAGCCCAGCTCGCCTCGGCCCGAGCCAGCTACGAGGCAGCGCAAGCCCAGCAGGAAGAGGCCATCGCCGGGCCGCGGTCCCAGGAGGTCGCCCAGGCCGAGGCGGCCCTTCGCCAGGCCGAGGCGGCGCTCCTGGGCGCCGAGTCGGAGCTGGCCCAGGTCCAGCGGGCGTACGATCAGCGCCTGGCGGCCGACACCCAGGTCACCGCCGCGGAGACGGAGCTGGAAGTGTCGCGAGCCGCCGCCGAGGCCGCCGAGGCCAAGCGCGACCTGGTCGAGGCTCCACCCCGACCCCACGCGAGGGACCAGATCGTGGAGCGTATCGCCGGAGCCCGGGCCGCCCTGGACCAGGCCACGGACAACCTGGAGCGGATACGGACCCTGTACGAGGCCGAGGCCGCCACGGAACAGGAGCTGGAGGCGGCCGAGACGGGCTACGAGCAGGCAGTGGCTGGCCTCAGCGAAGCCGAGGCCGCCCTCGCCGACCTCGACGCCGGTGCCCGCGACATGGAGCGGCGCCAGGCGGAGGCGGGGCTCGCCCAAGCGGCGGCTGCGAGCCGGGGCGCCGCTCGATCGGTGGAGAATGCCCGCCGCGAGCAGACCATCCTCGAGGCCACCACGCGCCAGCAGCTCGAGCGGGCGCGGTCGGGCGTTGCCCAGGCCCGCCATGCCCGGGACCAAGCCGCGGCCGCCCTCGATCTCGCGCTGGAGGGCACGCGCCGCGAGAAGCTCCGCCAGGCGGCGGCTCGGGTCGACGGCGCCGAGGCCGGTGTCATGGGCGCCGAGTCGGCCGTAGAGAACGCCGCCCAGATTGAGGAGGACCGCTTCGAGCTAAGAAGCCAGCTCGAGAACGCGACGAAGGCGGTGGATACCGCCGACGCACGGGTGGATGCGGCCAAGGCCCAGCTCGATCTGGCCCTGGCCGGCGCCACCGACGAAGCGCTGGAGATGGCGCGAGGACAGGTCATGCAGGCCGAGGCCGCCCTGGCCGGCGCCGAGGCGCGCCTGGCGGACACCGAAGTCGTCGCACCCACCGCGGGGACCATCAGTGAAGCCATCCTGCGCGAGGGCGAGGCGGTGAACCCCGGCTCGGTCATCGTGCGCATGCTCGATCTGGACAACCTGTGGGTGCGGATCTACCTGCCCCTCATCCAGTTCGGGAAGATCAGCTTGGGCCAGCCCTGCGACATCTACTCCGACGCCTACCCCGGGGACGCGTACCCGGGCACCGTGCAGACCGTGGCCGACGAGTCCGAGTTCACCCCCCGCAACACCCAGACCAAGGAGGAGCGCGTCAAGGAGGTCTTCTGGGTCAAGGTGGATGTGGGCGATGGCGAGGGCGAGCTGAAGCCGGGGATGCCAGTGGATGTAGCCATCCATACGGGGGATCCCCAGTGAGTGGCGACGACCTGGCGGTACGGACCGAGGACCTATCAAAGCGCTTCGGCGAGACCGTGGCCGTCGATGGGGTATCCCTGGAGATCCCCGTGGGCGACGTCTTCGGCCTCATCGGGCCCGACGGCGCCGGCAAGACTACTTTCATGAGGCTCATCTCCGGCGTCATGCGCGCCGACTCGGGCCAGGCCATGATCGCCGGCGAGGACGTCATCGCCGATCCCGAGGCCGTGAAGCAGCGGATGGGCTATCTCTCCCAAGCCTTCTCGCTCTATGCCGACCTGTCCATCGAAGAGAACATCGACTTCTGCGGCGATCTCTACCTCATGCCACGGGATGAGGTCCAGCGGATGAAGGAGGAGATGCTGGAGCTGACCGACCTGCTTCGCTTCCGCAAGCGGCTCGTCGGGAGGCTGTCGGGCGGCATGAAGCAGAAGGTCGGTCTCATCTGTGCCCTCATCAACCGGCCCCAGGTGCTGATCCTCGACGAGCCCACTACGGGCGTGGACCCTATCTCACGAAGGGACTTCTGGCGGATTATCAGCCAGCTCCCGGAGCAGGGCGTCACGGTGGTCCTCTGCTCACCTTACATGGATGAAGCGGCGCGCTGCCGGCACCTGGCCATGATCAGCCGGGGACGGATCCTCGCCGAGGGCACGCCGGAGGAGATGCGCCAGAAGGTGGCCGGAACCGTGCTCGAGGTCACCGCCGATGACGTCCGCGCGGCGAGCAGAGCCCTGAGTGACCTGTCCTCGGTGCGCCGAGTCACCCCCTTCGGAGATGCCCTGCATGTCCAAGTCGAGGAGGGGCGGGAGGCCGTCAGCGAAGTGCGGCGCGCCCTCGGCGAAGCCGGCGTCGACGAGGACGAGATCCACGAGATGGTCCCCTCCCTGGAGGACGCTTTCATGGACATCGTGACCCGGGGGGACCGCGTTGCCTGAGGACCTGGCCATTCGCACCGAGGGCCTGACCAAGAAGTTCGGCGACTTCACCGCCGTGGACCACGTGGACCTGGAGGTGCGCCGGGGCGAGGTCTTCGGCTTCCTGGGCGCCAACGGCTCCGGCAAGTCCACCACCATCCGGATGCTGTGCGGCCTGCTGGCGCCGACCGAGGGCCGGGCCGAGGTGAGCGGCATGGACGTGCGGGAGCATCCGGAGCGCATTCGAGAGGTTATCGGATACGTCGCCCAGTTCTTCTACCTCTATGGCGACATGACCGTTCGGGAGAACATGGAGCTGTTCGGCGGCATCTACGGAGTGCCCGAGGACGAGCTGCCGGGGCGGATCGACCGCTGGCAGGAGCGCCTCGACCTCGGCCAGTACAGCCGGGTGCTGGGCGCCGATCTCTCCATGGGGATGCAGCGACGCCTCTCCCTGGCATGCGCCGTCCTCCACCAGCCCCGGCTTCTCCTCCTGGACGAGCCCACCAGCGGCGTCGACCCCCTGGTGCGCAGAGAGTTCTTCGATGTGATCGGCGAGCTACAGGACGAGGGCACCACCATCCTGGTGACCACCCACGTCATGGACGAGGCCGAGCGCTGTAACCGCATGTCCCTGATGGACCGGGGCAGGATCGTGGCCGTGGGCACTCCCGCGGAGATCAAGGAGATGAGCGGCGGCCGCATCTACAGCCTGGAGGTGCGCGATCTGGCCAAGGCGCTGGATCTGCTACAGGAGCGCGAGGGCCTGCGCCAGGCCCAACCCTTCGGGCGCCAGCTTCAGTTCCAGCTCGCCCAGGGCGGTGATGACGAGGCCGAGGAGATCGCCGCGTGGCTTCGCGACCAAGGCCTGGACGTGGACGATCCCGAGCCCGTCCGCCCCACCATCGAGCATACCTTCCTGACCCTCCTGGGCGGGTCGGGCAGCGAGGAGGATGACGGCCAATGAGACGCCTCCTCGCCGTCGCCCGCAAGGAGACGCTTCATCTGCTGAGGGATCCGAGGAGCCTGGCGGCGGCCCTGGTCCTGCCCGTCGGACTGCTGCTGCTCTATGGGTACGCGGTGAACTTCGACCTGGAGGAGGTACCCTTCGCCGTCGTCGACCTGGATGACACCAAGTCCTCCAGGCGGCTGATCGAGGCCGTGGACTCCGTCCATGGGTTCATCCTCCTCGATCACTACTACGATGCCGACATCGCCCACGAGCTCTTCGCCCGAGATGCAGCCATGGCGGTGATCGTGGTCGATCGGGGGTTCGAGCAGAAGCTGAAGTCGGGCCAGGAGGCGCCGGTTCAGGTCATCATCGATGGCTCAAACTCCAGCCTGGCCTCGACCGCCGCCACCTACTGCCAGGCCACCGTCGAGCAGGCGGGGCGGCGCCTGATCCGGGACGAGGCTCTGTCCAAGGGCATTCCCATCTCACTCCTGGAGCCCGCCATCGACGTGCGTCCCCGAGTACTCTACAACCCGGACCTGAAGACTCAGGTGTTCCTGGTGCCCGGCCTCATCGGGGTCATCCTGATGCTCATGGCCGCCCTGCTCACTTCGGGCGTGGTGGTAAGGGAGAAGGAGCGGGGTAGCTTCGAGCTGCTGGCGGCCAGCCCAGTGTCACCCCGCGAGTTGATAGTAGGCAAGCTCCTGCCCTATCTGGTTCTGGCCACGCTGGATGTCGTCTTCGTCGTGGTGGCGGGCCGGATCTTCTTCGGCGTGGAGCTACAGGGGAGTCCTCTGCTGCTCCTGGGTGTGTCCGTCGTCTTCGTGGGCTCGGCGCTGGCCCTGGGCCTGCTGTTCTCCTGCATCATGCCCACCCAGCAGCTCGCCATGCTGCTGTCCTTCCTGGCCACGGCCATGCCCACCATGCTCCTCTCGGGGTTCGCTTTTCCCGTTCGGAACATGCCGTGGATCCTCCAGCAGGTGGCCATGATCCTGCCCGCGACCCACTACATCGCCATGATGCGCGCCATCATCCTCAAGGGCGTGGGAATGGACATCATCTGGCGGCCCTTCCTGGCGATGTGTGCCATCACGCTGGTGCTCGTGGTGGCCTCGGTGAGGAGGTTCTCCAAGACCCTATGATCAGCGGAGCCCGCCTGAAGCGGATGGTGCGCAAGGAGTTCCGGCAGTTCTTCCGGGACAAGATGATGCTGCGCATGTCCATCATGATCCCCATCGTTCAGACGCTCATCCTCTCCTATGCCGCCAACACCGACGCCGTGGACGTGCCCACCGTGGTATGCGACCTGGACCGCACGCAGGTCAGCCGGGAGTTCCTGGCCAGCGTCACCTCCCTGGACACCTTCGACCTGGTGGGTCAGGAGGTCAGCGTGGAGGACATGGAGTTGGCCTTGGACCGGGGCACCGCGGAGCTGGCTCTCTACATCCCATCGGGGTTCTCCAGAGACGTGCTCGAGGGCGATGCCCAGGTGCAGATCCTGGTCAATGGCGCCGATTCCATCACCGCCACCGCCGCCTCCAGCTACCTGCTCCAGTCGGCGGCGGCTTACGACGTGACCGTCAAGCGGGAGCGCGTGGCGCGGCTGGGCCTGAGCACCCAGGGCCTACCGTCCGTCCGGTCGGAGACGCGTGTGTTCTACAACCCCGATCTCCGGAGCATGTGGTTCATGGCCCCCGGCGTGATGGCCATGCTGCTTTTCGTGCTCCTCCAGAACTTCGCGGCCCTCTCCATCGCCAAGGAGAAGGAGCTGGGGACCTTCGAGCAGATGGTCATGACACCCATCCGGCCGACGGAGCTGCTGCTGGGCAAGCTGATCCCCTACGGCCTCATCGGCGCGCTGGACGCGCTGGTGATCGGGACCATGGTTGTGGGGCTTCTCGGCGTGCCCCTGCGCGGAAGCGTGCTCACCCTCGCCGTAGCGCTGATCATCTTCATCTTCGCCACCCTGGGCTCGGGCTTGCTTCTCTCGGCAGTGTCCGCGAACCAGCAGCAGGCCCAGATTCTCAACTTCTTCCTGTCCTTCCCGTCGATCCTGCTATCGGGCTTCATCTTCCCTCGGGAGAATCTGCCCCAAGTGCTCTACTGGGTCAGCGAGGTCATCCCCATGACCTACTTGCTGCGGATCATCCGCGGCGTGTTCCTTAAGGGCACGGGCTTCGCGGAGCTATGGCTGCCGAATCTGCTGCCCTTGACGGTCCTCGCGATCATCTTCTTCACCTTGGGCGTGCTACGATTCCAGAAGCGGCTGGATTAGGGCCGGGGCCTCCACCCATTGGGACACCCACTCCACCCGTCCCCCCTCAACCGCAAGGGGACTACAGGGGGTTCCATTCCTTCTCCCTCTCCCGCCGCCAGGTGGACCCCCCTGTGGTCCCCCCGCGAACCTGCGGGGGGACGAGACCATCCCGTCCCCCTTCAACCCGAAGGGGGACTACAGGGGGTTCCATTCCTTCTCCCTCTCCCGCCACCAGGTGGACCCCCCTGTGATCCCCCGCGAACCTGCGGGGGGACGAGGACATTCCGTCCCCCTTCAACCCGAAGGGCGACCACAGGGGGGTCCCGTAGCCCTCGCCGGTACCCGCCGGACGCGCCGTACGGTATCATGCACCCCTGCATGAGACCCAGCACGCTCAGGGCACGGAGGCGATGGTCATGGCGAGGGTCAAGGTCGCGGTGATGGGCGCGACGGGCTACGGGGGAGTCGGCGTAGCCACGTACATCCTGGGACACCCCCAAGCCGAGCTGGTATGGGTCGGCTCGGGCACCTACGAGGGACGCCGGCTCGATGAAGCATGCCCGTGGCTCCGGGGCCGAACCGACCTCGTCTGCGTGGCTCAGAACCCCAGCCAGGCCGCCGAGGCCGCCGATGTTGTCTTCATGGCCCAGCCCAACGGGTTCGCCATGGACAACGCGGGCAAGGTCTTGGAGTCGGGTCGCAAGGTGATCGATCTCTCAGGCGACTTCCGGATCAAGGACACCGCCGTCTATGAGCGGTACTACGGCCGCCCGCAAACGGCCCCCGAGCTGCTGGAGGAAGCGGTCTACGGCCTCCCCGAGATCACCGGTGACGCGGTGGCCGGCGCCAGGCTGGTAGCCAACACGGGCTGCTATCCCACGGGCCCCATCCTCGCCCTGCATCCACTACTCGCTGCCGGCCTCGTCACGGGGGAGGACATCATCATCGACGCCATCTCGGGTGTATCGGGCGCGGGCCGGGCCAAGCACGCCCTGCCCTTCCACTTCCCCGAGATGAACGAGACCTTGACCGCCTACCGGCTCGGCCGGCACCAGCACACGCCGGAGATCGAGCAGGCTTTGGGGTCGGCCCGGGGCGAGGCTCTGGCTCTGACCTTCTCGCCCCACCTGGCGCCTATCACCCGGGGCATCCTCGCGACCTGCTATGCCCGGGTGCCCCAAGAGATGGATGCCGAAGGCGCGGCGGACCGGTGCCGGGCTGAGCTGATCCAACGTTACGGCGCCAGCCCCTTCGTCCGAGTGCTCCCCGCGGGTGAGGTGCCTTCAACCAAGGCGACCCTGGGCTCGAACTACTGCGACATCAACGTGTTCGAGGACGCCCGGACCCGGAGAGTGATCGTTGTCACCGCCGTCGACAACCTGGGCCGAGGCGCGGCAAGCCAGGCGGTGCAGAACATGAACCTGATGCTGGGATTCGGCGAGGCCCTAGGCATCGACCAAGCTCCCGTATTCCCGTAAGCAATTACGCCCTCCGGCCCAGGTTTGACACCCCCCTGCCTGTAGGGCACTCTAATACGTTGGCGCGAGGGCAAGGGCCCCGCGCGGCGTGACAGTGAAGAGGGGAGCCAGTACATACCATGGCGCTAGTTCCGATGAGAGCAATGCTCGACCACGCGGCCGAGAACGGCTACGGCCTCGGCGCGTTCAACGTGAACAACATGGAGCAGATCCAGGCCATCATGGCCGCGGCCGAGGAGACCCAGTCGCCGGTCATCATCCAGGCGAGCCGGGGTGCCCGGCAGTACACCAATGACGCGTACCTCCGGCATCTCATGATGGCCGCCGCCGAGCTCCATCCCGACATTCCCATCGCAATCCATCTGGACCACGGGAACTCCGTCGATACCTGCAAGTCCGCCATCGAGCAGGGCTTCACCTCGGTGATGATGGACGGCTCCCTGAAGGAAGATGGCAAGACCCTGGCCGACTTCGAGTACAACGTGAAGGTCACCAAGGAAGTCGTGGATATGGCCCATGCCGCCGGCGTCTCCGTCGAGGGCGAGCTCGGCGCGCTGGGCGGCATCGAGGACGGCCACGGCGCCGACGTGGACCCCACCGCCCACCTCACCGATCCCGATCAGGCCGTGGAGTTCGTGGAGCGCACCGGTGTGGACGCCCTCGCCGTCGCCATCGGCACCTCCCACGGCGCCTACAAGTTCAGCCGCAAGCCGGACGAGGACATCCTAGCCATCCATC
>WJIW01000342.1 GCA_014730065.1 Armatimonadia bacterium
CCTCACCGCCCACACCGAGGTGTTCGCGTGCGTGCTTATCGTGGCGGCGACGTGCCTGGTGGCGCGCGGGCCAGCTCACTCGCCCCGGTCGACTCTCGCCGCGGGAGGACTCTGCGGAGCGGCGCTGATATTCAAGCCGACGGCCCTGGTCGACGTGCTCGCCGTTGCCGCGCTGGTGATCCTGATGACGCCAGCGCCCAGGCGGATCGCCTTGGAGGCTCTCGTCCATGGCGCCGCCGGGCTCATGCTCGCCGTAGTGCTCTGCTGCACGCCCTTGTGGCTCTCGGGCGTGTCCACGCTGGATATCCTGGGGGTCTCCGTGGGCCTACTCCCGCAGTCATCGCCCGATCTCGCCTACCGGCTCAGCCGCGTCAACCGCGTGGCCTTCGATAGCTCGCTGGTCCTCTTCTACCCCATTCTGCTTGTGGCTCTGCTGACTCCGCGCGGCGTATGGCCGCGACCGTGGCTGAAGCCGTGGCTCGTGGGCTGGCTGGCACTCACGGCCATCGCTGCGGGGGCCTCCGGATGGGGTTGGGGCCACCAGCTCAAGCAGATGGCCCCGCCGGTGGGCATGCTCGCCGGCATGGTGTGCGCCATGCCGTGCCGAAGGGCCGAGGGCCCGGGCATCGCCGGGCTGCGTCTCGCCGGCGCCTGCTTCGTGCTCGTGTGCGTGGTGCTTCCCCTGTCACCCAAGGTCTTCGCCGGCCTGGCTCTGGGGGCGACGGGCCAGCTCCACTCCCACCGGGGCGTCGACTGGATCGGGGAGCGGACCGGCCCCGACGACTGGGTCTACATCCGAGGCATGGACGGGGCCCGGGTTCAGTACGCATGCCGCCGGCGATCGCCGACGCGGTACTTCAGCGGGATGTTCAGCGGGGTGCTGCACGACGCGGCTGGAGTCCAAGAGGAAGTGGTAAGGGACCTCCGCCGTCGTCCTCCCGCCCTCATCCTGATCGACGGGGTGCGAGAGCCCGAGCCGTGGCTGGCCGACATCCTCGGCGACTATGCGCCCGTCTCCGAGATCGAGGGGCTGGAGGGTCACCGAGATGGTCAACGGTACCATGTGTACGCCCGCCAACAGCCCCCCTAATCCCGGGCATCGCCATCCGGAACCCCATTGGGCCTCGGCCCAGGCCGTGGCACAAACACGGTGGGGAGGAGCCTTGGCGCGATGAGTGGGGCCGGCCACAGCACAGCCGATGGGCGCCGGGTGGCTCTGGAGGAGCTCCTGCTCGCCCTGGCCATTCGGCTAGCTCTGGCGGGGGCTCTCGCGGCGGCCCTGGGCGTCAACAGCGAGGACGCCTTCGCCGACTACGACGGCTACCTTCAGATCGCCGACCACATACGGCTCGAGGGCGAGTTCGGCGTTGCCGGCCGCACCCATCCGGTGCTCCACCGGGGACCGCTGTATCCGGCCATGGTGGCTCTGGTGGGAGGCTCCCGGTTCCGCCTCGGTTTCGCGATCCTCAACTCCCTCGCCGGTGCGCTCCTCTGCGTTGTGGTTGCCGCCATGGCGCGGCGGCACTTCGCGCATGCTGGGAAGCTCGCCTTCTGGGTGACCTGTCTCCACCCGCTGCTGCTCATGTCCATTCGGGTCTGCATGACCCAGCTCGTGGGCGCGCTACTGGTGGCTGCGGTCTTCCACTACTCGCTTCGCGAGTGGCCGAAGCCGCCCACATGGCGATCCGCCCTGACGGCGGGCACGCTCGCGGGGCTGGCCCTACTCACCCACGGCGGGCTCATGCCCCTGGTGGTCGTCGGTCTGGCGGGGATGCTCCGGATCGGCGCGGTGCGGGAGAACCAGACCCCCCGGGCCCTGCGCCACCGTGCCTTGCCCGCCCTGGCTGCCCTCGCCTGCATGGTGGCCCTGGTCGCCCCGTGGGCACTTCGGAACAGCGCGGCAGCCAGCCGGCCCATGCTCTACTCGGGACTGGGCTACCAGTACTGGTGCGGGTACGGGATCATCCGGGGCGACGACCCGTACATCACCGTCACCGAGGAGCTGGCTTCCCAGGGGGTCCTCTTCAGGTGCTCGGGCCTGGAGCCCGACTTCAGCTCAGTGCCCCCCGACCTGGACGAGCGGCTGACCCAATCGGCCATCGAGCACCTGCGCGCAAACGCGCCCCAGGTGATCCTCCGCCGCCTCTCGGAGGTCTATCGCCCATGGCTTGCCGACCAGCGGCACGGCTGGCGGACCCTGGCCGTCGCGGGTGTTCCCAACATCATCGTGTTCCTGCTCGTCGTGTGGTCCCGGCCTCAGCGACGGAACCCTCCCGTGTTCTGGCACCTGGTCCTCGCCACAGCGCTGCTGACCCTGGGCCTGGCCTTCACTGCGGTCACCCTGGGTGACGGGGCCTACTCCGTGTACATGCTGCCCCTGCTCCTGTGCATGATCGGGGCCCCGCCGTCCAGGCGCTCGGACTAACCAAGGTGTCCTGGCGCATCGGCCCGAAGGTCGCCATAGCCCATCTCCACGGATGGAGCCCAAGTGGCGGACCAAGTGAACACGGAGAACCCGGAGCGCGCGGCCGGCGGCGGCGTGCAGATCGAGTTGGCCAAGGGGCTGGGGCTGTTCGAGGCCCTGGCCATCGGCGTAGGTACCATGATCGGTGCCGGCGTGTTCGTGCTGCCCGGCGTGATCATCGGCAAGACGGGCCCAGCGGCGGTCCTGTCCTTCTTCTTCGGCGGAGTTATCGCACTGCTGACGGCCATGGCGGCGGCGGAGGTAGCCACGGGGATGCCCAAGTCCGGTGGCGGCTACTACTTCATCTCCCGAGCCTTGGGCCCCCTGTGGGGCGACATCATCGGCTGGGGAAGCTGGTTTGGACTCATCTTCGCCAGTGCCTTCTACATGGTGGGCTTCGGCGAGTATCTACACACGGTCACGGGGATCCCCACCAAGGTCTCGGCCATGGCGATGACGGGTCTGCTGGTGGTTCTCAATCTCCTGGGCTCGAACGTGGCGGGGAAGGCTCAGAACCTGATCGTGGCGGTGCTTCTGGGCGTCATCGTGCTGTTCATCGGCAGGGGCAGCTTCAGTCTCGATACGGAGCTGGTCACCTCGGACTTCATGCCCTTCGGCTGGGGCTCGGTGGTGGCGGGCACGGCGATGATCTTTGTCACCTACTGCGGGTATGGCGAGATCGCTTCCATGGCCGAGGAGATCAAGAAGCCCGGGCGCAACCTGCCCAAGGCTCTCCTCGGTTCGGTCATCTTCGTCACGGCGCTTTACTGCGTCATCATGTTCATCTGCTCGGCCCTCCGGCCGCGCGAGGGGCTGCAGAGCGCGACCGTCGTCGCCGATCTCGCCGGCGACCTGATGGGCGGCTTCGGCCGTACGGCGATACTGGTCGGCGCGATCCTGGCCACGGTCAGCAGCGCCAATGCCAGTATCATGTCCGCCTCGCGCATCAGCTTCGCCATGGGCCGCGACCGGCTGGTATGGGACTGGCTCAACCGGGTGCATCCGAGGTTCCGGGTTCCCGACCGAGCCATCTGGATCACCGGGGCGCTGACGGCGGGGGTCGTGCTGCTGGGCGACATCGAGCTCCTGGCCGAAGCCGCCGGCCTGCTGCATCTCCTGCTATACGGCCTCATCAGCGTGGCCTGCATCATCCTGCGGGGCGCCAAGCGTGAGGCCTATAAGCCCCAGTTCAAGACGCCGCTGTACCCCATCGTGCCTCTGCTCGGCGCGGCGGGCTGCGGCCTGGTCATCGGCTTCATGAGCCCGATGACGCTGCTCATGGGGATCATCATCATCGCCTTCGCCTGTGGTCACTATTACCTCTGGGGTAAGCGCCGCACCGACCTGAAGGGGGCCTGGCCCTACTTCCTGCGCCACGGGATGCTCGAGCCCGCCCTCGACCAGGTGGAGCGCTGGGGTGCCGAGGCCGACGAGAGGCCCACGGTGGCCGTCGCCGTGGCCCATCCCGAGCGCCAGCGGGCCCGGCTCCGCATCGCCGCGGCCCTGGTCGGCCCCGCCCGGGGACGGGTCCTGGCGGTCAACGTCTACCGGACCGAAGTCTGGGCATCGATGGAGGAGAAGCAGCTCGAGGAGTACTACAGCGTGGTCCAGGAGCGGGAGGCGGCCCTGGAGGAGGTGGCGGACTCCCTCCGGGGCTATGGCGCCGAGGCGGTCTCGCTCGTGCCGGTCACGGCGTCGCTCTTCTACGGTCTGGTGACCTCGGCCCAGGCCTCCCATGCGGCGCTGGCCATGGTCGGCTGGCCGGGCGAGCAGCGCGCGGATCAGCCGGCCGTCGACCTGGTCGGCTCCCTCGACGAGCACCTTCGGACCCATCTCCTCGTCCTCCGCGAGACCGGAGCCGTGCCCGCCCAGCGGATCGTGGCCTTCCCCCGGGAGAACGACGGCGACCTGGTCATCCCCGTGGCGGCCCGGCTGGCCAACGAGTGGCATGCCGAGCTGACCTTCGCCGCCTGGGTGCCCTCGGGGACCGGGGCCGAGGCCATCATAGACGTCGAGGAGGAGCTGGAGAGGCGCGCGGGGGATGTGGCCCGGTATGGCGTCCGGGCCGTCGAAGCGGCGACGTACGCGGATGCTATACTCTCCGAAGCCCACCTGGCCGACATGATCGTCGCCGGCTGCGGCATGGGTGAGGTATCGTCGCTCATCGACGACGTGGGTGATGCCGGTGAATGCAGCGTGGTCGTTGCCCGAGGCGCGCCCGGGCAACCCTTGAGGATGCGGGTGTGATGGCCGTGGCGGAGGAGCAGACGAGGCGAGAGAAGCCAGCCATCCTGCTGGGGATCGCGAACCCGGCGATGGTCGAGCCCTTGGCGATCCTCGCGGCGCGGCTGGCGAAGGGCGCCGATCACCGACTCGTCGTCAGCCATATGGTGAGCATACCTCCCCAGATGGACCTGGCGGCGGCTCGCGAGCTGCCGGAGGTATCCCGGGCCTCGGCGCTTCTGCGGTATGCCGTCAGAGTGGCCTCCAGACGGGGCGTGCAAGCCGAGGCCGTGGTCGAGGCGGCCAGGGACCCCCATCAAGGCCTCGTCAGCGCGGTGGAATCCCAAGACGCCCGGCTGCTGCTGGTCGGTTATGCCAAGCCCGATGGCGAGGATCCCGAGGGACACCGGCTCGAGAACGTGATGCGCGGGGTGGCCGAGGAGGCCCGGTGCGACCTGGTGGTGGCCAAGCTCCAGAGCGATGCCTTCGACTCCGTCTATGTCCCCATCGCCGACGAGACCAACCTCCCACTGACTTCCCTACTCGTCCGCAGCCTGGCGGAGACGGGCACCCGAGCCCGCTTCGGCCGAGTGGCCAGCCCGGACGTGGATCGGGAGGAGGCATCGAGGGAGTTGAAGGACCTGCTGCGGAAGTACCAGCTCTCGGGCCTGGGCCCTGCGGAGCTTCTGGTGGGCAAGGACCCCACCACCAAGATACTCGAGCGCGCCCGGGCCCATCATGGCCTGATCGTGGGCGCCAGGCCTCGGGCCAGCTTGGCCTCTGGGCTCTTCGGCGACAGGTCCGAGCGCCTCGCCGATCAGGCCGAGTGCAGTGTTCTCGTCGTCCGTTCGCACCATCGCGGCAGGTGAGCGCGGCCCGGGAGGGAAGTCACGCTGGACCATCGATGCCGTCCCGGGAGGTACCCTATTGTCCGTCGCACGCTCTGACTACGTCTCCCCCGCAGCCCCGCCTGCACGCCTCGCCGCATGGGCGGTAGGCATCTGCTTCTTCATCTCCGGCGCCACAGGGCTGATCTACCAGAACATCTGGGTCCGGCTGATGGGACTCTTCTACGGTAATACTACCCTGGCGGTCAGCTCCGTCATCGCTGCCTTCATGGGCGGGCTGGCCCTCGGCGCCTGGCTGATCGGGTCCTTCTCCGATCGCATCCGTCGTCCCATCGCTCTCTATGGTGTGCTCGAGATACTGATCGGAGCCTACGGTCTGGCCTCGCCCCATGTGCTGGACCTGGCGCGGGGCTACTACGTGGGTGAGTACGCGGGCCGTGCCGCGGGCACCCAGGAGATCGCGCTGGTGCAGCTCGGGCTATGCTTCGTCTGTCTCATTCTGCCCACAGCTCTCATGGGCGCCACCCTGCCCATACTGAGCGCCGGCCTCCAGCGTGTACTGGGCGATGTGAAGAAGACCGTCGGCAACCTGTACGCCCTGAACACCTTCGGGGCCGTGCTCGGCACCTTCCTGACCGCCTTCCTTCTCCTGCCCTACATCGGGGTGACCTACTCCATCGTCACCGCCGTGGCGGCCAACGGTCTGATCGGTGTGGCGATGATCCTCTACAGCATGCTCGCCGGGGAGCCGGGCCCGGAGGCGGCCGAGGAGGAAGAGTCGGAGGAGGAGCGCCAGGAGCTTCGCGCCCGGCGTCGGGCGCTCATGCCGTACGTGAAGCCCTTCCCCATCGCGCTGCTGATGCTGGTGTTCTTCACCACCGGGCTGTCGGCCCTCACTCTGGAGGTGGCTTGGACCCGCACCCTCTGCATGTTCCTGGGCAGCTCGGTCTACGGCTTCGCGCTGATCCTGGCATCGTTCCTTATTGGCATCGCCCTGGGCAGCTACCTGTTCGTGCTATGGTTCGGACGGCGACCGGTAACGGCGGAGCTTCTGGGCTGGGTGGCCGTGGCCATCGGGTTCTCATGCCTCGGCCTGAGCACGGTGTTTCCGTACCTGCCCTACTCTTTCCTGGGGATCTACCGCGGGTTCTCCTTCATGCACCCGTGGGTTCTCTATGGCCTCCAGTTCGGGCTCTGCCTGCTGGTGACGCTGGTGCCGACCACCCTCATGGGCATGACCTTCCCCATCGTCGCCAAGCTCTGCAATGATCAGATGGGCCGGGTGGGCAATGCCGTGGGCAAGAGCTACGCCGCGAACACCACGGGGGCGATCCTGGGATCGGCGCTCTCGGCTTTGGTCTTCATCCCCGTTCTGGGCCTCCAAGGCACAGTGCTCTGGTTCAGCGCCCTGTATGTGATCGTAGGAGCGGGGGTGCTGATGTGGTGCGTCAGTTACCGGCCCATGGGGTCCTACACCGTGTACGGAACGGCTACCCTGGTCCTCCTGGTTCTCGCCGTCGGCGCGGCCGTGTTCGCGCCCGTGTACCTGCCGTGGAGCAAGGGGGCGCTGACATCGGGCGTGTTCCGCGCGAATGCGCCCGGGGAGACCGGGAGAGCCCTAGCGTCCATCAGCGCACCCGACGACCGCCTGATCTTCTATGCCGAGGGCACATCGGCCACGGTGTCGGTCAACATGACCAGGTCCGATGGCGAGGTGGACAAGTGGCTCACCGTCAACGGCAAGACGGACGCGAGCACGCTGGAGGGGGATACGATCACCCAGTACCTGACGGGCCATCTGCCCGTACTGCTGAACGAGAATCCCGAGCGCTGCCTGCTCATCGGGCTGGGCAGCGGATGCAGTGCTGCCGCCATGACCACTCACGACGATGTCAAGCGCGTCGAGGTGGCCGAGATCGAGGAGCAGGTCGTGGAAGGCGCCAAGCTCATGACCGAGCTGAACCGGGGCGTGCTCGAGCCCGGCGTGGAGCCCAAGCTCGAGGTGCGCGTCATGGATGGCCGCACGGCACTCCTCGGCAATGAGGGGGCCTATGATGTCATCATCTCAGAGCCCTCCAACCCCTGGATCGCGGGGGTCTCGAGCCTGTTCACCGTGGAGCACTACGAGGCATGCAAGCGCGCGCTGACGCCCACGGGTACCTACTGCCAGTGGGCCCAGGCCTACGAGCTGGATGAGCGGACCATGCGCATGATGTTCGCCACCGTCCAGAAGGTCTTCCCCAACGCCACCGTGTGGCGAACAACCGCCGCCGACTACCTGTTCATCGCTCGGAAGGACAACGCGCCGGTGAGCTACCAGCGACTGGTGCGGAAGTTCGAGGAGAACCCCGCGATGAGGCAGGACCTGGGCTCTCTCCGACACGCCTCGCCCGGGGGCATCCTGGCCTGCTACGTAATGGGACCCTCGGAGCTGAAGGCCGTGGCGGGTACCGGGGAGATCAACACCGACGACCTGCCCCTGCTGGAGTTCTGGGCGCCCCGCGGCCTGTACCACTCCTCCGATGACAGCAACTTCTCGTGGATCCATGAGCTGGCCGACCATGGACTGCCCAGGATGGCCGGGTTCGATCCCTCTCCGGCCGAGGCGAGGGAGCTCCATCTCGACATGGCCGCGGCCCATCTCGAGAAGGCCGGCGACAGCGTGCCGGGGCTGGCCCGGGAGGCACGCGACCTGCTGCTGCCCCTCCTGGACAGCAACCCCGGCGACGCCAGGGCGTGGGCACTCCTGGGTGAGGCCGAAGATGCCTTGGGCAACGAGTTCCCCGCACGCCACGCATACGAGCGCGCTGTGGAGCTGGATCCCCAGGACCATCGAACCCTGGAGCGCCTGACACGTCTGCTGCTGCGAGGGGGCCTTCCCATCGAGGCGGCCGAGGTGGCGAGGCAAGCCGCCAGCCTGCGCCCCAGGGACCAGGACCTGCAAGACCTGCTCGAGCACGCCGAGGAGCGAGCCGCCGAGGCCCAGTATCGGGCCACCTCAGTCGACGTTGACACCGGCGGCCCGGGGGGCTAAGGTCGAGGTGGAGTTGGTGCTCGTGCTCAACAGGCCGATACATGTGCTGAACGACGTGGGGCGGATGATCTCGGAGATCGTCCGGCGGATTTTCCCCACGCCCCAGCCGGTACCCGTACCCGTTCGACCCGGGACCCGCCGCCGGATTCGCCGGCGGTAAGCCCCATCTGACCGATTCGACTATCTCAGGGGACCGAGCCTATGGCTCGCGTCCCCTTCTTTGTGTACGGCCTCATGCTGCCATGGGTGGAAGGGGACGCCGGCCCCGAAGGCATACACTACGCTGGCAAGCCGAGAAGCTGTGCTGGCCGGCGTCGCCGGCGCGCCCACTCATGATCACGGAGGCCCCCACCATGCCGCCCGGTGCGAGGGAAGCCCTGGCCCGAACGAACTTCACCAATCTCGACTGGGGGATCGTGGCGGGATACCTGCTGATCTCCCTGGTGATCGGTCTGCTGGTCCGGAAGTACGCCACCAACATGGCAAGCTACATCGGCGCCGGCCGCGCCCTGGGAACCTGCCTGGGCATCGCCACGATGACGGGCACCGAGATGGGCCTGATCACCATCATGTACAGCGCGGAGAAGGGGTTCGAAGGGGGGTTCGCCACCTTCCACATCGCCCTCGCCGCGGGTCTGGTTACCCTCGCCGTGGGCGCCACGGGCTTCATCGTGGCCAGGCTCAGGGACCTGCGCGTGCTCACCATACCCGAGTTCTACGAGCGCCGCTTCGGCCGGGGCGTGCGGGTCTTCGGAGCGATGGTACTCATCTTCGGTGGGGTCCTGAACATGGGCCTGTTCCTGAAGGTGGGATCCCAGTTCATTGTCGGCATAACCGGCATGTCCGCCGACGCCCAGGCCCTGCCCTATGTCATGGGAGCGCTCCTGGGGCTGGTGCTGGTCTACACAGTCCTCGGCGGCATGATCTCGGTGGTGATCACCGACTACATTCAGTTCGTCGTCCTCTCCTTCGGTCTGCTGCTCACCACGGGCCTGGCCATCTACCACCTGGGCTGGCAGAACCTCTTCGATACGGTGGCGGCCCACATGGGCGAGGGTGGCTTCAACCCCCTGGCTGAGGGGAGCGCCTTCGGGCCCGAGTACGTCCTCTGGATGTTCTTCCTGGGCCTGGTGAGCTGTGCCATCTGGCCCACCGCCGTCGCTCGGGCCCTGGCCATGGAGAGCGCTCAGGCGGTGAAGCGACAGTACATGTGGTCGTCGGTGTCCTTCCTGATACGGTTCCTGATCCCGTACTTCTGGGGCATCTGCGCCTTCGTCTTCTTCATGACCGCTGCGCCCGATCTCCAGGCCCTCTTCATCGATGAAGGCCCCACGGGCGAGCCCGCGATGGGGAGCCTAACCGCCATGCCCGTCTTCCTGGGCCGCATCCTGCCCGCGGGCCTGATCGGCATTCTGAGCGCGGCCATGATCGCCGCCTTCATGTCGACCCACGACAGC
>WJIW01000039.1 GCA_014730065.1 Armatimonadia bacterium
GGCATCAATGAGCCGCCGGGTCCCAGCGAGACGCTGGTCATCCTGCTGGAAGGTGCCATGACCCACCAACACGATGACATCTCCGACCTCTTGCGGCAAAGCCCTTCACCCGAGGCCGACGCCGTGCGCCTGGACCAGTGGATCGCCGAAATCGAGCAGCACGCCGGCCAGTACCGCCCGCCCCATCACGACCCGCCGCCAACCGACGACCGTCACGACCATCCAGACCCAGAGCGACCTGATCCCTACCACCGACCCGATGGGAGCGATCCCTACGCCTCGCCGTATGGAGACCCCTACGGGCCGGAGGGGCCTGACGGCTATGGGCCGATGTAGTTCATCCTTCGGCAGAAGGGAGCTGCCACCATGACACGAGATCAGCCGTCTCTGTTCGGTTGTGTGCATTGCCACGGCACGAGACGTATGGCCTGTCCCCAGTGTGACGGAACTGGCCAGCCCGGCCGTGATGAGTGCATCGGGCCTTTCGTGGATGTCCGTGCCGCCTGGTGTTCACGCTGCCGCGGGGAGAGGATGGTGCCTTGCCCGCACTGCGACGACCATAGTTTGTAGGCCGCCACCGAGGCCTCATGCCTGGCCCTCGTGTAGCCGAAAGGCTTATATACCAGTGGCGCTTACCACTCACAAGAAACGACATCCACACCTGCTTGGCATTCATCTGGGAAGCACAGCGACTCCTCAAGCCAAGCCCCACAGGCCGACAGCGTCTGCAGAAGCCCCAAGAGAGCGGAAGACCCCGTCAGCCCCAACCAACCAGGCACAGCCCCATCAACCACTAGTTCTGAGTAGAGAGGAGACTGCAAGCAGAGCACGGTCAGCACAGAGACTCTCGGAGAAGCCACGGAAGACCCTGGTGAACCGACACTCGTCATCCACTCCGGCCACGGCATGTGCCCCATGTGACTGCTCAAGGAACCCCTGTAACTCGCCTCAAATGAAGACCGCCCACGAGCATCACAGCTACTTCGAGGACTTCAGGGCAGCCTGAAGGGGATCTGCCTCACACCGCGTGGCTGGACACTCGACCACACCCACACACTCATCCACCGGGGACTACTCATCTACGCCTGGTCCGCCTACGGCCCAGAAGAAGGCTACGACCTACTAGAGCAGTGGAGCACCCGAGGCTGCGACCCGCGCAAGGCACGAGAACGACTCGCCGAACTTCGCAGCGCGTGGAAGCTCCTCGACCGACGCATCAGCCAAGGCCAGATAACACCCATGAAGATCCGCACCAAGTAGCTAGACCAGCCCAGCATCAATGAAGGGACGAAGACCATGACGTTCACCGTCAGGCCATTGCCAGCGACCGAGCTCGTCAAGTGGCGGCTACGCCTCATGCTCCGCAGGCTCTGTCATGTGGCCCTCGGCTATTCGTTCCTTCAGTCGACGCGTGCGCTCAGCCCAGTAGGCGACCTGCTGATCCACGCTCAGGCCTTCGATCTCCCTGGCGATCCTGGCCTGTGCTTGGCGCTTCATCTCGACGCAGTCGAAGGCCTTTTCCTTCTTAGGCATCGCTGACCACCTCCTTGGGCGAGTGGATGGCGATGGACCGGTAACCCATCAGCGTGTTGACTCCATTGTACACCTTGATCCGACCATAGCTTACGATGTGCCTGAAGTTCCAGCTCACGAGCAGATCGCAGTCCGATACGGTCGCAAGAGCTACGTGCAGGGCGTCCTCGTGCCATCGCTCGCCTACCGCCGCCGCGTCCAGATAAGCCGTCTGGAGGGATACGGCTTCATGGCTCACCTCGACTACATTTGCGGCCCGGCTCAACTCGTCGAAGAGCTCTCTCACCCGCGACGGTGCACCCGCGATCTCGCTTGCCACGATGGCGGATGTAACCAGATCGAATCGGCCAGCGAGAATGTCCTCCGTGAGTCTCTGGCTCGGCCCAGCGAACTCCTCGTCGAAGACGCCGCCGAAGACCGATGTGTCCGCGTAGAGTCTTGGAGTACGCAATGCCGTCACTCCCACTTCCAGTCTACCATTCCATCATGACCGCCAGATGAGCTGCCCGCAGCTACTCGTGGCCCGCGAGGCAACATGGCGCCGCCTCAACTCATCCGACAAGAACCAGCACCCCGCGTTCGCGCAGCGAGTCACCGAAGCGCCGGTCCACGTCCAGGTCGATCACGTCCACCGAGCAGTCGAGATCCCACAGCAGATCGCCCACGGCCCGGTAGAAGACGCGAGACGGTACGCCGCGCGCGGCCAAGTCCAGGTCCGATGCGGGCGGGGTCCAGCGATCGGTCACCACTGACCCGAACGCATAGACCTCGCTCGCGCCATGGCGCCGCAGAATCTCGATGGCCTTCTCCACAAGCGCCTGGGCCTGCGGATGAAGTCGGGTGCTGGCTTCGGCCATGGGCGATCGTCCTCTGTTACTCCAACCGATTGTACCACTCCGTCAGCATCATTCAGCAGAACGACGTCCGCTATGCTCCTCGACCGACGCATCGGCCAAGGCCAGATCACGCCCATGGAGATCCGCTCCAAGTAGCTAGACCAGCCCACACCGCCAGTGAGAGGAGGACAACCATGACACCTGTCACCATCCGGTCACCCGAAACCGAACTCGTCATCCGATAC
>WJIW01000343.1 GCA_014730065.1 Armatimonadia bacterium
CCGCAGTGTGCCGCCCCACCGCCATCGGCTCGGGGATATGGAGCACCATGATCTCCTCCTCGCCGGGATCAAGCGCCACCGGCCATGCGCCTGCGAGGCGTTCGTCGGTGACTCGGTCCCAGTAGAGGGCGAGGGTGCCGGTGCCGGTGGTGCGCCCGTCATTGGCTACCACGGCGCGCATGGTGAAGCCCTTGTCAGGCCGATCCTCTTCGGAGACGACCGGCCCATGGACTCGCAGGTCCGCTGGCAGCGTGGCATCACCGAAGTACACATCATGGACCATCGCCGTCGTGCCTGTAGCGGCAGGCATGACGCGCACCGAGCCGGGGTCATAGCCGGGAACGAAAACTCCCAGCTTCGCCGCGCCTATGTGCTCACCCAGAAGCGCACTCTCTCCGAAGGGATGGTGGATGCGGGCGTGGCTTCCGTCGACGAGAGTCACGGCGATGGCCGATGCGGTCTGGAGCCCCCCCCGCTCCCGCCGCTCGCCCGTGTGCGAGACCAGGGCGCGGTACCCCTCGATCTCCGCATACGTCTCCTCGCCCGGCAGGTGATGGGCGTGGATGCGCGGCCCGTCGGCGACCATGCCATTCTCCGGCAGCACCCACTCCTCGCCGCCGCTGGTGACCGTCACCGGGTCCGGCCCGAAGTTGGCGGTCACCTCGGTGCCGCCCGAGAACCGGGTGCGCTGGACCATGCGGTCCTCGGACAGGTACTCGTGGGAGACCATCTCCTCCCACCCGATCACCTCATGGAGTGGGCAGATGGCGTTGTAGGCCTGGAGGAAACGAGCCCGGCCCTGCCCCTGGAAGACCAGCCCCAGATCGGTGGCCCACATGAGCGGCGCGCTGCCATACTGCGCCGTCATCGCGATCTTCCGGTCGGTCAGGTCTGGCCGCACATCCTCCAGGTAGCCAACGGAATCGCCCCAGTACCACGTCGAGACGACGCATCCGTGGAAGACCATCTCCCAGAAGGGGATCCGCCGGGCAGGATTCAGGCCCCACTCAAGGTACCGCTCGCCGATCTGGTCCTCGTCATCCACCTTCACCAGATGCCCCGCGGGCCACGTGAACATGGGATTGCAGCTCAACATACCCTCTTGGTAGTCGAGGACGGGCACCGACCACGCCCGGCCGTGCTCGCCTCCCAGAACCAAGCCCTGGTTCCTGATCCACTGGAGCAGCGCGATCTTATTCTCCCGGTCCTGGGTGCGTGTCAGGGGATGATCCTCGTCGTAGCATTCGACGAGGGACATGGCGGTGTGAACGTCCAGGAACCGAGCGTTGTACGGGCGCTGGCGAAGGTCCTCGGTGATCTCGGCTCGGGCGGCGGGGAGGGCGAAGTGGGAGCAGAGGCTGTAGTACTGCTTTGACCCATCCAGTGTCAGCCAGCCCTTGGCCAGATCCCCGTCGGGGGTGCGCCGAATCAGGTCGGGCACAGGCAGCTCGCCATCGACCGTGGGGCCCGCATCGTCGGCGTCCACGTAGTTGTCGTACTCGCCGCAGAGGTAGCCGAGATCGGTGATCCTCCGGATCTGGTCGGCGTCGTAGCTGCCGGCCACCAGCATGCGCCGCATGCCCGACGCGGCCGCCTCCTCGGCGAAGTCGGCTCCCGAGCTGCCCCAAACGATGGGCGCCCCCATCAGCTTCTCGATCTCGGGGTTCTGCTGGCGCTTCTCCTCGAGGGTCTTCCACCAGCCGCGCTGCCGGCAGAACTCGCGCATGGCGAGGGCCACGTCCATCTGGTCGCCCCCGGGGAAGACCTCCCAGGAGAGTCGGTAGGCCGATGGCGCCTCCAGCTCATCCCTCTCCGCCAAGGCCGAGCAGCTCAGGGCTCTCCGGTCGCCCCACGTGGCCGGCTCGAGGCTCGCGCCCATGTAGTCATGGGTCTCCAGCAGACACAGAGCCGCTCCCTCGTCAGCAACCAGCCCAATGCCCGGCATGTCCAGCGAGCCGAAGACGCCGAGATGGGTGATCGGGAAGGTCAGGTCATCCGCGGGCACCAGGAGCCCGTTGCCGTAGAGGGGGATCATGTAGTCGGCGCGGCCGTCGGGCAGAAAGCCCCGAAGCACGGACATGTCCCACTCCCAGCCGTCCAGGGGCTCGCACTCGAACTCGACCCGCCGGGAGCCTTCGGGCAGCCGCACCGTGCAGCGGACCTTCCCGATGGGCGCCTCGAACCGCTCGACACCGACGGTGTAGGCCAGGGTACCAGGCTCGGGTGTGGCGATGTCCGTCGGGGCATTGGGCGGGATCGGCACCCCGGGCGTCTCGCCTTCCTCGCCCACGAGCACACCCACGGCGTACGTGGGGCGGGCCGACAGCTCCAGGTCGGAGGGGTAGCCCGCCTGCTCGCCGTCCTCCGTCGACACCGTGAAGGCCGTGCGGAACAGCCGGCCCGGCACAACGGGCCTGAGGGTGACGAAGTTACCCAGGGGCGACCGCGCCTCCACAACATAGCCGCCATCGGTGCGAGCGACGGCCACCTCGGCCCAGTCCTGCCAGTCACCCCAGGCGTAGCCCCGCTGGAGGTCGGCGCGCGCGGGATAGCGCACCTGATCCCAGCCCGCCCACCAGGCCACATGGTCGGTAGCCTCCCAGTCGGTAGCATCGGGCTCGCCGCTCACCACATCGGGGTCGGTTACCTCGAAGGCGGCGTAGAGGTAATGATCGTCCCACAGAAGGGCCGCTCGGGCGGCCTCACCGACATCGACTAGCTCCGCCGTAGCCCACTCATCGAGCTGGCCGTCCAGCTCGATGGGCTCCGGCGCCCGCCGAACCTGGATCTCCGGCCCCTCCCGGAACGTATCCCGAACCGTATCCGGCTGCCTGATCTCCATGCCCGACTCGATGTCGACGATGGACAAGGCGCCCGTGGAGGGGTCCAGGGTCACCCGGAGGAGGTCGTTCTCCAGGCTCGGGGCTTGGCCCAGGCTCAGTGCGAGGCTCAGTGCGATAATCGGCGACATAGCCACTCACCTTCCGGGGGCGCGAGGGGCAACTTTGTCGGCGGGGCCGTGGAGGGTGCGGCCGTGCCGCGTCGAACTAACCCCTGTCATGAATCCCTACATACCTGTTCTGGTGATGGGGGCCCTGGCCCTCGTAATCGCGCTCGTCGTCGCCTACCTGCCGGGCATCCTGGGTCCGAAGCGTCCCAGCCGCCTGAAGCGATCGCCGTACGAGTGCGGCCTGCCACCCCTCGAGGGGCTTGGACACCGGCTGCCCGTGAGGTACTCCATCGTGGCGATCCTGTTCCTGCTGTTCGATGTGGAGCTGATCTTCCTGTTCCCGTGGGCCGCGTGGTGGGGTAGCCTCGGGCCCGGCGGCACCAACCAGGCCCTGAGGGTGCTGGGGTTCGCCGAGGCCGGCATCTTCCTGGCTTTCCTGACCATCGGATACATCTACATCTGGCGGAGGGGCGGCTTGGAATGGGACTGATCCAGCGCCCCAATGACGACGCGAGCGGCGCCGCTAGCGGCAACGGCGAGCAGGGCGTGCTGCTGACCACGGTCAAGCAGGCCGTCCGCCTCGCCCAGAAGCACTCGGTATGGCCCCTTACCTTCGGGCTGGCGTGCTGCGCCATCGAGATGATGGCCTCGGCCATGGGCCGAACCGACATCGCCCGCTTCGGCATGGAGGTCTTCCGGCCATCGCCGCGCCAGGCCGACCTGATGATCGTCGCCGGCCGGGTCTCCCTGAAGATGGCGCCCGTCATCCAGCGGCTGTACGAGCAGATGCCCGAGCCGCGGTGGGCCATCGCCATGGGCGCCTGCGCCTCGTGCGGCGGGCCCTTCGATGATTACGCCATCGTGCAGGGCGTGGACTGCTATATCCCGGTCGATGTGTACGTGCCCGGTTGCCCGCCCCGCCCCGAGATGCTCCTCAACGGCATCCTGATGCTCCATGAGAAGATCGCCCGGGGCGAGAGCCCGGCCAGCGAGGGCGGCATCTACGTGCCCGAGGGTGACTACGAATGGACCGGGGGTAAGCCCGAATGAGCGGACCCGCCAACAGCCTGGACGACACCCAGCGCTTCGCCCTGAAGACCCTTAAGGAGAAGCTGGGCGAGGGATACGAGGGACATCGCATCGAGCGCGACGGCACCCCCGTCGCAACAGTGGCCGCCGGCTTCATCGTCGAGGCCCTCACCCTCCTTCGCGATGACCCCGAGATCTCGTACCGGGTACTCACTGACCTCACCTCGGTCGACTACGGCGCGGGCAAGCGTGAGCCCCGCTACGTGGTGGTGTACAACCTGCTCTCCCGGAAGTACGTCAGCCGGCTCCGACTGGAGGTGGGCGTGGCCGAGGGCGAGGAGTCGGTGCCCACGGTGACGGGCGTCCATGCCGTGGCCGACTGGCTGGAGCGCGAGGTCTTCGACCTGATGGGGATCCGCTTCGAGGGCCATCCCGACCTCAGGCGCATTCAGCTCCCCGAGGATTACGACGGCCATCCCCTGCGCAAGGAGTTCCCCGTGCGCGGAGGATACCGCCAGGTACGTAGGCCCGAGGAGCCCCTGCCGACCCACGGACACCGGTTCCGCACCCGGTAGGCACGCCTGTAGCTAGGAGAGATTGGCATGGCGACGAGCGGCCAGGACACCGGCCTGGACACAGTAGAAGAGCCCCTGTACGAGCATGTGGACTTCCACATGGGGCCTCAGCACCCGTCCACCCACGGTGTGCTACATCTCGAGCTGACCGTCGATGGCGAGACCGTCATCGACTGCCGGCCCGATGTGGGGTACCTCCACACGGGTATGGAGAAGCTGGCCGAGTCCAAACTCTACTATCAGGTCACGCCCATCACCGACCGCATGGACTACCTCTCGCCCATGACCAACAATCTGGCTTGGTGCCTGTCGGTGGAGAAGCTCCTGGGGATCGAGGTACCGCCCAGGGGCCAGTTCATCCGGGTGCTCCTGTCCGAGCTTTCACGTCTGAACAGCCACCTCGTCTGGGCCGGGACCAACGGCCTGGACGTGGGCGCCCTGTCGATGATCATGTTCGGCTTCCGGGAGCGGGAGATGATCCTGGAGATCTTCGACGAGGTCGCCGGCCAGCGGATGAACCCCTCGTACATGACGCCGGGCGGGATCTGGTGCGACATCAACGAGGAGACCTTCATCCCCAAGGTCCGGCAGTTCCTCGATGAGTTCCCCAGCCGGCTGGCCGACTACCACCGCATCCTCACCAAGAACCCCATCTGGCGCGCCCGGCTCAAGGGCGTGGGCATACTGGATGCCGAGACGTGCGAGCAGTATGCCATCACCGGCCCCATGCTCCGGGCCGCGGGCGTGGACTACGATGTGCGGAAGCAGGAGCCCTATTCCTCCTACGACCAGTTCGACTTCGACGTCCCCGTCCGCGATGGCGCCGACTGCTTCGACCGGTACCTCAACCGCATGGACGAGATGGCCGAGTCGTGGCGAATCTGCCGGCAGATCATCGATAACATCCCGCCCGGCCGCTGGACCACCGAGGATCGACGGGTCGCCCTCCCACCCAGAGACCTGATCCACAAGGATATGCACGCCATGATCCACCACTTCTGGATCATCTACAACGGCTACTCGCCGCCCAAGGGCCAGGCCTACGTGCCCATCGAGAGCCCCAAGGGCGAGATCGGCTTCTTCGTCGTCTCCGATGGAACCAACAAGCCCCTGCGGATGCGCGTGCGGCCGCCCAGCCTCATCAACCTCCAGGCCCTGCCCGAGATGGTCCGGGGCGGCATGATCGCCGACACCGTCGCATGCATCGCCTCCACCGACATCGTGCTGGGCGAGGTTGATCGGTAGACGGCCCGTACGACCGAGGGTGCGGCGCCCCCCACGGTGACGGCACAACCGGCCCCACCATGCCTCGAACCTGCTTACGTCACCCGCTCCATGGCGGGATTGTCGCACGGCCGCCGGCCCACCTTCGCCATGGGAACCCAGTCCCCATTGAGCTTCACCCGCACCACGTCCGCCGTGTAATCGCTGACGCTACCGTCGCACTTGTGGGTCCAGAGCAGGCTAGAGCCCACGCCATAGATGTCCGCCGGTACGCCCAGCTTCTCGAAGAGGGTGATCCGCTCGGGCGTGAACCCGCCGGTGACCACCACCTTCACCTGGGCGCACCATCGGGCGGCCCAGTCGACCCAGGTCTCGGGAATGTCCCAGT
The DNA here is from genome assembly GCA_014730065.1 of Armatimonadia bacterium. Classification (GTDB taxonomy): domain Bacteria; phylum Armatimonadota; class Zipacnadia; order UBA1398; family UBA1398; genus UBA1398. The sequence goes on from WJIW01000343.1 coordinate 6,167, forward strand.
CGTGCCAGGCTCGGTCCATGGCCTGCCGCAGATTGTACACCAGCCGCGGGCACACGCCGTTGTCCAGGTCTTTGTCGCCCAGGGGCTCCACACTCTCGTCCCTGAGTGAGCCGCTGGTGTCGGCCCGGACAGCATAGAGCACGTACCGGTCGGCCTCTTCTTGCCGGCCATCCTCCATGCGGGTGGCCCATTCCTTGAACATCGCTTCCATGAGCCGTAGGGTCTCCCCCACGCAGTCGTTGGTGAAGTCCACCAGGGCGATGCGCGGCACCTCCACGGGCCGGGTCCGGGCGAAGGCGAGCATGGCGGGCACGATGTCGCCCAGGAAGCACGCGATGGCCGCATGGGCGATGGTCCCGCCCCCGTCGGCGCCCCACCAGTCGCCCTGGGCGTCGGTGGAGATCCGCGGCGGCACCTGCTTCCGGGCCCACTGGTTGTAGGCTTGCACGCCGATCTGGTAGGAGTAGCCGTCGCTCGCCTGGACCTCGTGGGCATCGAACCGGGCGGGGAAGAACAGCACTTCCTTGCCCCTCGCCGCCGCCACGGTATGGAAGACGTTCGTGGCGATCTTGGTGCCCCGAGTCAGGGCGCCGAGCATCGGAGTCTCCAGGTGCGAGAAATCCCGGTAGCGGCCACGGATGCGCATGACGGGCGTGACCTCGGTGGGATGGCCGTCGTACTCCACCCGGTCGCCGTCCTTCGCGGCGTCGACCTCCAGCCGGTCCCACGCGGGCATCCAGCGCCCGTCCTCCACCAAGCCGGCGCACTCCTTGAGCATGGCGATGGCCTTGTCGATACCGCACACTATGGACACGGGCTCACGGCGAGCGAAGATCTGCATCTCCACCTCCATGTTGCCCACGTCCAGCTCGCCGTGGAGCGACTCGAGGCGGTAACCCTCATCGGACAGGGTGGTGAGGATGGACTGGATGTTCACGAAGTACTTGTCCGAATACCACCCCGTCCTCATCCGCTCGGCATCGAGCTTGAAGATCTCCGGCGCAAGCCTCTCACCGTTGAAGCGGCTCACCGGGCGACTCCTCTCAAGTCGTGACCTCCGATACCACTTGGCAGCCGTTCAGGGCCATGTGGTAGAGGAACAGATCGTGGAGCAGGTCACCGTCATGGGGCAGAGCCCCCAGCTCCTCGGCGGTCCCCACATCCATATGGTAAGTCTCCACGCAGTCGGCGGGCACCACCACCCGAAGTGGCTCGTTACGGGCGTTGGAGATCAGCCGGAAGCCCAGGGCCAAGTTGTACAAGCAGAGGTCGGTGCAGTCGCCGATGCAGATCACCGCCTCGGGCAGGCCATCGTTCTGGATGATCCGCGATAGGTCGGTATCCTGGATGGCGCTGAGCGAGTTCTTGTCCAGCACCTGGAAGTGCTCGGCCATGGGAAGCTCCGTCAGCTCGTCGACCAGCTCCGACTCCTCGGTGCCTGCCACGCAGTGGGGCGGCCATGCGCCGAACTCGACCGATTCGGGATCATGGGCGTCCCGGGGCATCATGATCCGCCGTACACCCGCGTCCCAGGCCCGCTGGATCAGCGCGGCCGCGGGCTCGGCGATGGCGCCCACGCGCTCACTCGCCAGCGGACCCTCTACGCAGAACCCCTTGATGATGTCCACGGCGACGACCCATACCCTATCGGGCCCGCCGGCTTGCCCCACGATCTCGGCCATGGAGGCCGACGGTAGCTTGCCGATGTAGTCTTGCAGCCAGCCGAGGAACTGGCTGGAGTAGGCGTGGCTATCACTCATGCTCTGGTCCGCCTCTCATCGCGCTAGCGCACGTAGTCCACGGGCCGGAGGTAGTACTCGCCGATGGCCGTGTCACTCAGCATCGCCGTGGTCGGGAGCTGACGCTTCCAGTGGGTGGCGTCGACTCGAGACCGGACCACCTCGATCTCCTCGGGCGAGAAGCCCCGATCGGCGAGCTGCACCGGTGTGTAGCCCGACAGCAGCCCATGGAGTATTAGGTCGGCCTTGACATAGGTGATGCCCAGATCGCTCTCATCGGTCTGGCCGCGAATGAGATCCGCCGTGGCGGGCTTCTCCACGATGTCGCTTGGCACGCCCAGGTGGCGCGCCAAGCCCCAGACCTGGGTCTTGTAGAGATCGCCCAGGGGGTTGATGGGCGGAGCGTCGTCGCCATGCCAGGTGAAGTAGCCCAGCATTCGCTCGGACTTGTTCCCCGTGCCCAGTGGCAATGCCCGTAGCTTGAAGGCCTGGTCGAACAGCACGATCATCCGCATCCGGGCGCAGACGTTGCCGACCCGGTGCCCCGGGACCTCGTCCTCATCGTGCTTCAGTAGTCCGTCCACGGCGTTGGTGATGGGGTGGGTCTCGAGGTGGATGCCCAGATCGTCGGCGACGAGCTGGGCGTGGTCCAGGCTGGCCTGGCTGCTGCTCTCGTAGGGCATTCGGTAGCCGTAGACGGCGTCGGGCCCGAGGGCCCGGGCGGCCAGGTACGCGGTCACCGAACTGTCCACTCCACCGGAGACGCCAACGACGGCCCGCTCGAATCCGCGCCGAACCCGCACCTCATCCCTAAGGAACTCCTCGAGCCAGTGGGTGGTCAGGTCCCAGTCCAGCTCCATCTCGGCGGCGAAGGGTAGCTCGTGCCGGGTGGCATGGATGATGTTGTCTCTCCAGGACATCAGGATCCCTCCAGGGCATCGGGCATGAGCTGACTGGCCAGGACGGCGATGGTCTCCTGTAGGCTGCCGATGAGCGGTGATCGGCGGCGGGTGATGGTGATGTCATCGGAGTTGACGTCGGTGATGACCATGGCCTCCTCCAGCAGCGGACCCTGGGAGACCAGATCCCCGTCGGGCCCGTGGACGGTGGAGGTGCCCGCGAAGCCCTTGCCACCCTCGAACCCCATGAGGTCGGTCCGGGCCACGAAGCAGCCGTGCTCGCTGGCCAGCAGGCTGGTGACCCGGTTCCAGGCCGTCACGTTCTCGGGCACATCGCCCGTCAGGTTGCGGGCGGGCGAGGCGCTGGGGATGAGGATGTACTCGGCGCCGTGCAGGGCGGCAATGGTGCCGCAGATGGAGTGCCATGCATCCTCGCAGATGAGCATAGCCATCCGGCCCAGGGGGGTGTCGTAGCACTCCACGAACCGGCCCCGGGTGACGTACCGGTCCTCATCGAACACCCCGTACGAGGGCAGGAAGATCTTGCGATGCAAGTGGAGCAGGCCCAGTGGAGCGTCACCCTTGGTGGCACCCAGCCGGGCATGGAGCGCCGAGTTGTAGATGGCGCCCCCGTCGCGCTCGTAGAACCCGATACTCACCTCGATGTTCTCATCGGGTCGGTCGGCCACGAACTGGGCTTGGAGGGTGGAGACGAGCTCCTCGGCCTCGATGGCCACTTCCTCCACCCCACCCATCAGGAAGTACCCCGAGAGGCACGCCTCGGGGAAGAGGGCCAGATGGGCCCCCTGGTCCGAGGCGACACAAAGGGCCTCTCCGATGGTACGTAAGTTCTCGTCCACGTCGGCCTTTTTGGGCCGGAATTGGAACTGGGCAAGCCTCCAGCGCAAGCGACTGCCTCCTCGATGGCGTGCTCGGAGATTCCGTGGCCAGAGCACCCACTTCAGGCGCGGGCTTCGTGACCACCCTTGACTATAGCACGTCCACTGGCCGATTCTGTTGTACGCAAGGGCGGCCTGAGCGCGCTCACCCCGCGGAACGCTTCCGACCCAGGTACTCGCCTCAGTCTCCCTGCGTCAGCCTGGAGGTGCTTTGCGCATGCCGAAGCGCGGCGGAATCCTGGTGACCGTGATCCTGCTCGTGGTTGGAGTGGGTTTCGGTCTCGTGGTGGGCTACGGGGTCAGCGAGATGTCCCGGGGCAAGAGTCTGACCCAAATCGTCGTGGATGCCACTCGCCCGGGCAGCCCCGCCCCGCGCGGCGAAGCCGGCCTGGTAGCTACCCCCACGAAGCCCGTGCCGCCACCCGACGGCACGCCGGTGAATTTCGATTCCGAGGACAAGGCCCCCGTCTCGGAAGGCGCATCGGTCACCGACGAGGATGGCTTCCCCTCCCTGGCGCCCCTCGTGGAGCGATGCCGTCCCGCCGTGGTCTCCGTTGGTCTGTACTTTTCCGAGGAGGACATCCCCGAGATGCGGCGGCGCCTCAGGGAGCAGGCCCCGGAGCGCCAGTCCGAGGAGGAAGTCCCCATGCTCAGCGGGAGCTTCATGCCCCTCGGCTCGGGTTTCGTCGTTAGCCCCGAGGGCCTGGTCGTGACCAACAAGCATGTGGTGGACGTCACTCAGGAGGTGGGCTCCACGCCAACCATTCGGCTCGTGAACGGCGACACTTTCGAGGCGGAGATCGCAGGCGCCGACGCCGAGACCGACGTGGCCCTTCTGCGGGTCAGCCCTTCCGAGCCGATGGACTATATGATGTGGGCCGACTCGGACGAGGCCCGGATCGGAGACTGGGTCATCGCCATCGGCAACCCGTTTGGGCTGGAGTCGTCGGTGTCGCTGGGCATCCTGAGCGCCCGGGGCCGGCAGCTCGCCACGCCCCGGGGCAGCGGCGGCCATACGTACGATGACTATCTCCAGACCGACGCCGCCATCAACCCCGGAAACTCCGGCGGCCCGCTCATCAACGTGCGGGGCGAGGTGGTCGGCATCAACACCGCCATCCAGACCGCGGGACCCCAGTCGCCTTGGGGCACGCCGGGCAACATCGGCATCGGCTTCGCCATTCCCTCCAATCTCGCCTCATGGGTGGTCAGTCGATTGAACACCTATGGTGAGGTGGAGCGCGGGTATATCGGCGTGGAAGTGCCGAATGCCATGGCGGAGAAGGAGATGTCCCAGCCCGTGGACGGCGCCCTGCTGACGGGGATTACCGAGGACGGCCCCGCCGAGGATGCCGGGTTGCGCTCGGGTGACGTAGTCGTGAGGCTCGACGGCCAGCCGGTCAACAGCGCCAAGGACCTCATCGATATCATCGCCGAGACCGACGTCGGAGTTCAGATCAGCGTGGGGTTCGTGCGAGACGGTGAGGAGATGGACACGGCCCTGCGAGTTGCCAAGCGTCCGACCGTCGAGGAGCTGGAGCGGTCCATGTTCGAGCGCAGCCCCAGGCGGCCCGATCCAGGCGATCCCCTGGGCGACATTCTGGAGTAAGCCCTTCGGCCGGGGGCGTCGCTTCGCGGCGATGCCCTCCCCACGGGGCGGGGC
>WJIW01000040.1 GCA_014730065.1 Armatimonadia bacterium
ATCGCGCCCACCGAGGATCAACCCAACTGCCGCTACTGGTTCAACATACCGACGGACGACATGGATAGGAACCAGGGCGTCACCATGCGGTTCGACTACCCGGTGAAGGGCCAGATCCGCAACGGGATCCTCGACCAGGCTCGGCTCGTCGTCACGGGGCCCGCATACGCTTCGGATGTGTTCGCCATCCCCTCGGTCGAGAACGGCGAGCTGGGCTTGGAGATCGAGGTCACCAACCCGGGGGACGAGCCGCTGACCGTCTCCATCGAGAACGAGATCGTGCCCCTCGATGGCGGCCCGGCAGCCAAGACGTTCGAGGCGGCCGACCTGGCTGTGCCGGCGGGCGAGGTGGCCGGGCTGTCCCTCGCGGAGCCCTTCCCCGACGCCCGGCTATGGTGGCCCGATGACCCGTACCAGTACGAGGTCGTCACCACTCTGCGCACCGGCGATGAAGTCCTCGACATCAAGCGCACCAAGTTCGGGTTCCGCCAGTGGACCATCCAGGGCACGCGGTTCGTACTGAATGGAATCCCCTGGCAGCTCCGGGCCAACCTGGACTACTACGGCGCCAGCCCCGGCGAGGAGGACGAAGCGGTCGCCGCGTGGGCCGAGACGGGCCAGAACATGTTCCGGCTGCGGTTCCAGTCCGAGTGGGCGGGCATGACCCAGAACCAGGCCCTGGATTTCTTCGACCAAGCGGGCGTGCCCGTCCGCAAGACGTGCAGCACCTTCGACGGCCAGCATGCCAGCTACCGGCTGGTGGACTGGGTCGAGGAGGACGGCGAGCGGCGGAAGGTGCCTAACGCCCCCCTCTTCGAGAACTGGCGGAACCAGATCCACCACCGGGTGCGGCAGATGCGGAACCACCCCTCCATCTTCGTCTGGGAGCTGGACAATGAGATCATCTACATCAACACCCGGAACTTCGGGAATCTGGACGTGGTGGAGCCCGAGTTCACTCGCGCGTCGGAGATGATCCTGGAGATGGATCCCTCGGGCCGCGGCGTGATGGTCGCCGGTGGGCGGGCGCTCATGGACCAGTCCCTCCCCATCAACGGCGGCCACTATGAAGCCTCGCCCCTTCGCGACTACCCCGATATGTCGTACGGCCTGGGCGAGTGGACCAGCACGGCCCGTCATCAGGTATGGCCCATGGCCTACGACAAGCCCATCTTCCTCTCCGAGGAGTACTTCGCCTCGGGCCCCAACCCCGACTGGTTCGCCGCCGTGGGTGGTGAGGTGTGCTTCCTGGGCCGAGCCGAGACGCGCGATGCGTGCGGCCTCATCGGCGAGATGTACTCCGAGGGCTACCGGTGGCAGGAGCTGGGCGGATTTCACTACTGGACCTCCAAGAGCAACGGCGCGTCCTACTACGAATCCTGGCAGCCCGTCCTCGCCCTCTGCCGGGAGTGGAACTGGTCCTTCGCCTCGGGAGCCCAGGTCAGCCGCACCGTAATGGTGCGCAACGACACGCGTCAGGACACGCCCATCGACCTGGAGTGGGAGGTCACCACCAGTGGCGGCGAGCGGGTGGCCGGGGAGACGCTCACGCTCCGGATCCCGCCGGGTGAAGGCGAGATCACCGAGATAAGCTTCGGCCTTCCGGAGGTAACGGACCGCACGGCGGGCACACTGAGCTTCATCTGTCATCGCGATGGCGAGGAGGTGTGGTCCGAGGCCAGCGCCCTTTCAATCCTGCCCCCTTCCTCGCCGCCCGCGGCCGGCGACCAGTCCATTGTCGTCCTCGATCCAGACGGCGCCGTCATCGACCGGTTGGCAGCGGCCGGCACGGAGCTGGCGCAGGTGGCCACACTGGAGGAGGTCCCCGACGAGTTCGACCTGTTGATTGTGGGCCGGGACGCGCTAACGCCAAGGGAGGCCACCGATCCACGCTGGCTCGCCTGGGCCTCCGAGGGCCGCCGGGTCCTGGTGCTGGAGCAGGAGACGCCGCTCCATTACCAAGCCGTGCCGGCGGACTTTGAGCCCACCGACTACGTGGGCCGCGTCGCCTTCCCCGAGAACCTCGAGCATCCGGTCTTCGAGGGCCTGGCCATGGAGGACTTCTTCACCTGGTCTGGCGACCATGTGGTGTACCGAAACCCCTACCGGAAGGCTTCGCGCGGTGCCCGGTCCCTCGCCCAATGCGACGAGAGCCTGTCCTGCTCCGCCCTGGCCCAGTGCCCGGTGGACGACGGCCTGCTGCTCCTCTGCCAGATGGTGGTCGGCGAGAAGCTGGATACCGACCCCGTGGCTCAGCGTCTCTTCGACAACATGGTCTCCCACGCGCTGGCGTACGAGCGCGTGCGCAGCCAGACCGCCCTGGTGATGGACGCCTCCGACCCTCGCGCCGACATGATCGCATCGACGGCGCTGGAGTACACCCCCGTAGGGGATCCCGTCGCCGCCCTATCGGATGAGGGCAATGACATCGTCATCGTTGACGCTTCTCCAGGGAGTCTGGCCGACTTGGCGGCCGCGTCGGATCAGGTTCGCTCCTTCACCGATCGAGGCGGCTGGCTCATGCTGTGGGGCGTGACCCCCGAAGGCCTCGAGGCCTTCAACGAGATCGTAGGGGTCGACCATCTCATGCGGCCCTTCCGGATGGAGAAGGTCGCTCTGAAGGCCCCACGCGATCCGCTGGCCAGCGGGCTGTCTCAGCGCGATGTGGTGCTGTACTCCGGGGAGCGCATCTTCGGCTGGACAGCCGACGAGTGGCTGGCCGACGATGTGTTCTCCTATGTGGTCGATCTGGACGAGGTGGCGCCCTTCGCCGAGGGCGATGCCATCGAGGGCTCAAGCAGTGTGGTCAACGCGATGACCTCCGTGGACGCCTGGAAGTACATCTATTACATGCCCATGAATGAGGACGGCTCACCCCAGACGGCCACATGGCGCCTGCCCCGAGCCGAGACCATCACCGGCTTCTCGGTGGTGCCCAACCCCCACTACTGGTACCTGACCCGGATCAAGCTGGTGTTCGACGGCGATGAGGCGACGGCGCAGGTGCTGGACCTGGACGACTACACCGCCGATGCCAACCCGCGGCAGGACTTCGAGCTGACGCCGGTGACCGCTTCTCAGGTCACCCTTGTGCCCCTCGAATGGCGAGAGAACCCCGGCCAGGCCATCCTGGGATTGGACAACATCTGGCTACATGTCGAGAGGCCGGAGGACTTCCATTCCGGGGTCAAGGCCCTCACCAACATCGGCGCCCTGGTCAAGTACCCACGGGGCGAGGGCGGGATCGTGCTGAATCAGCTCCTCGCCAAAGAGAGCGAGACGGTCCCCATCAACGCGGAGAAGAAGCGCAATGTCTTCGCCACCCTCATGGCCAACCTGGGCGCCGTGTTCGCCGGGGGAGAGGAAGCCCTGACGACCGCCAATCTCTCCTATGAGCCCATCTCCCTGGAGGGCCTCTGCAACCTCTACATCACGTCCGAGGGCGGATGGCCCGGCGGCGAGCGCGACCTAAGCCGCCTCCCCCTTGGCGAGCAGCGGATGGCCGGCGTGACCTATGAGATCCGCGACTTCGAGACCTCGCCCCTGGAGCACGCCATCACCCTCCAGGGGTTGGGTGGCATCGACGCACCGGCTTCGGTCACCATCCCTGTGGGCCAGGCCGCCGACGCTCTCTTCTTCCTGCATACATGGTGGCGTCATGGCAACGACCCGCCCGGAGGGGACGAAGAGGCACCCATCGTGTTCGAGTACGTGGTCCAGTACGAGGATGGGCGCAGCGAAGTCGTGCCCGTGCACCACGGCAGAGGCGTGGCGCACTGGGTCACCGACGAGCCTAAGGGCCTGCGGGACGCGATGGTCGCGTGGGAAGCCCCGCTGGAGGGGACCGATGAACGCGCGGTGCTCTACTCGATGCAGTGGACCAACCCGCACCCCGAGTCGGTCATCGACTCGGTGGAGCTCAGGTACAACCCCGACGTGGGCGGCCGCTGGGGGGCTCCGGTGCTGCTGGCCGTGACCGCGGCCCAGGAGAGGGAGTGACGGCGGGACCGACGACTCAGAACTTGTCGAACCGCGAGTAGTAGTACGGGCGCTCGGGGAGCAAGGCTCGGAGGTCCTCCCAGCGCTCGGCGCCGGTCCATTCCAGGGCGCCGCGGGCGGCGAGGTCGGACGCCTCCTGCCGGCCGAGGACTAACTGCAGGAAGGCCTCCAGCGGCATCTCCACGTCGGCGGGCGAGCTCGTGGGCTCCGCCGTC
>WJIW01000344.1 GCA_014730065.1 Armatimonadia bacterium
AGACCATCGAGCCCGTCCTGACCCACACCATGCCCATGGCGGAGTTCGAGACCGCCTTCCGCTACCTCACCAGCGGCCGGGCCGGCAAGATTATCCTCGACATCGGAGGCTAGACCCCATGCATCGCGAGTTCCACCAACAGGTCCAGACCGAGCTAGACGCCATGGCGGACAAGGGCACGCTCAAGTCCTTCCAGCACCTTCAGGCGCCCATGGACGCCCACACCCGTATGGAGGGCAAGGGCGACATCCTGATCATGTCCTCCAACAACTACCTGGGCCTGGCTAGCGAGCCCTCGGTCATCGAGGCCGGCAAGCGAGCCCTCGATGAGTACGGCGCGGGCACGGCATCGGTCCGGTTCATCTGCGGCACCTTCGAGATCCACCGGGACCTGGAGCAGCGCCTCGCCGCCTTCTTCGGAACCGAGCGGGCACTTTCATATGTGGCGTGCTGGAATGCCAATACCGGCCTGATCCCCACCATCCTGGGGCCCGATGATGTAGTCATCTCCGATGAGCTGAACCACGCCAGTCTCATCGACGGCATTCGGCTCGCCTCCAAGACCCCTCGGGCGATCTACCGGCATGCCGACATGGAACACCTGGCCGAGATCCTCAAGGAGCACTCGGGCGCCCGCCGCAAGCTCGTGGTTACCGATGGCGTTTTCAGTATGGAGGGCGATCTGGCTCCCCTCGATCGCCTGGTGGAGGTCTGCAGGGAGCACGGCGCCATAAGCCTGGTGGACGATTCCCACGGCACCGGGGTCGTGGGCAAGACGGGCCGCGGCGTGGCGGAGCATTTCGGGGTCCAGGACCAGGTGGACATCTATACGAGCACCCTGGGCAAGGCATTGGGCGGCGCCGCGGGCGGGTTCGTGGCCTCCTCGGCGCCGGTCATCGGTCTCCTGGAGCAGGCCTCCCGCCCCCAGATCTTCTCCAACGCCCTGCCGCCGACGGTCTCGGCCAGCGCCCTGGAGGCTCTACGGGTCCTGGACGAGAACCCGGGCCGGGTGGCGGAGCTGCAGCGGAAGGTGGGGTTCTGCCGGCAGCTCCTCGCCGAGCGGGGCTATGAGGTCAACGACCACCCATCGGCCATCATCCCCATCATGATCGGCGAGACGGCCAAGGCCATCGAGGCCAGCTCGGCGCTGCTCGATAAGGGCGTGTTCGTTACTGGATTCGGCTATCCGGTCGTCCCCGAAGGCACGGCGCGGATCCGTGTGCAGGTGTCGTATGCCCATTCCGAGGACGATTTTGTGCGGTTCGCGGACGCCCTGGACTCGGTGATGAAGGGGTAGGGGCGCTGCTTGATGTGCTCGATGTCTGCCCTCACCTCGATCCTCTCCCATCGCTCCGCGAGAGAAGCGCAAGCGCGACGACCTGCCGATTCCCTCTCCCGCGACCAAGGGGTGGGAGAGGGTAAGGGTGAGGGCCACTTCGCGGCCGTTGGCCGCGATGCAAGCCAGCGTGGCGCGATTCCGGCCCCCGCCGCCTCTACAACATCGCCTCAAGTGTCAGCCACTCGATGAAGCGCATCACCGCGCTCAGCATGAACAGCCCGAACAGCACGAGGATCGCGTAGACCACGCCCTGGCCGGACATGTCGGTCACGAAGTCCTCGGCCGCCTGGGCCCCACCCTCACTCAGCCACATGGTCCGCACCAGGCCCGATGTTCGGGTGATGAGGAGGTCGTAGAGGGTCAGGAAGAGTGGATGGAGGGCGTAGACGAGCAGGACGGTGATAGGGATGGCGAGGGGGCTGAGGAAGCGGAACTTGCGCCGCTGATGCTCCAAGTAGATGCGGCAGTCTCGACAGAAGAGCTTGCGCTCGAAGTCGCCGCCGCCCATGGTCTGGGCTTCCTCCTGGAGCCATCCCGCCTCATCGGCCCGGACCCCCTGGGTTTTGTCCTGCTTGAGGGCGTCGTAGAGGTACCGGGCATCGCACATGCATCCCGTCTGCAGCCGCCAGCACGCCTTCTTGACCTCCCACGGCTTGCAGACCTCCTTGATGAAGTCGATGCAGTGGGGCAACTCCCAACAGCGAGCCAGGGGGCCGGGCCGTGTGTGGATGTTGGCCTTCAGTGGCCGCTCCGCGGCCTTGGAGATCAGGTCGCGGTTGGAGTCGGGAAGCGACTTCTTGGAGGTGTCGGTGAGCATGCGATCCACAACGAAGGCGGCCGCCCGTACGGCGCCCAGGCCCCAGAGAAACACTCCCACGAAGATGAAGTTCTGCCGCAGGACGTCCACGGCGAGGTTCGGCTCCATGGCGCCCCTCGAGGCGTGCGCCACGCCGAGCTGCATCAGAATGGGCAGCCCGAAGTACACCACCGCCCCGCCGATGCCCGCAATGAGGATCAGGCCGTCGTCCTCCAGGCACCGGACGGCGTAGGCCAGGGCGGCGAAGACAACGCCATAGGTGAAGGCCAGGCCGACCCAGCGGTATTTGTTGGCCCCCGCCAGGGTGTCTCCCGAGCGGCCCAAGTCGCCCGTGAGCACACCTAGGGCGAGGTACGCCACTGTCAGGGCCAGCAGCACCATGGCCCCGTGCTGGACATACGTACAGACGTTGATGACCGTGCCGCCCACTTTGGTGTCGTAGAAGGCCTGAATGGTCTCCCGAAACTGACTTTCCCTTGCTTCGGTGTCCGTGTTCATCGCTGCCCCCGTACCATGTCGGTGCGCACCGCCCACGCGACGGGCCCGGCAGGTCTCGCCGCCAGGGGATTCGCCGATCCCGTGACGGGTCCTGCCAGTGGTTCGAGGCGTCGGGGCGAGGTGATGTTACGGGAATCAACGGGGCCCGAGGCGGCCGCTTCGGGCCCCGTTGATGAGCTGCGCTAGCTCTGACGCTACCGCGCCTGCTGCCGGCCGCGGTTGCCGCCCTGCCCAGCCTGGGCTCTGTCCTCTTCGTCGCCATGGAGCAGGCGGCGGAACTCGTCGGGGTCGCTGGACTTGAGGAGAGCATCTTGCTCGGTGACCACGCCGCGCTTGACGTAGTTGGCCAGGCACATGTCCAAGGTCATCATGCCGTGCTTCACACCGGTCTGGATGGAGCCGTGAATCTGGTAGGTCTTGGCCTCACGGATGAGGTTCCGGATCGACCAGATGCACAGCATAATCTCCCAAGCCGCGATGCGTCCCTTGCCCTCGGACCGCTTGAGCAGGGCCTGGGAGATGACGCCCACGAGGTTGACGGAGAGCTGCATCCGTACCTGCTGCTGCTGGTAGGGCGGGAACACGTCGATGATACGGTCGATAGTCTGAACGGCGTTGGTAGTGTGCAGGGTAGCGAACACCAAGTGACCGGTTTCGGCGGCGGTGATGGCGAGCTGCATCGTCTCCAGGTCCCGCATCTCACCCACCAGGATGACGTCGGGATCCTGGCGCAGGACGTGCTTCAGGGCCGCCTGGAAGCCGTAAGTGTCCACGCCCAGCTCCCGCTGGTTGACCAGGGCCGTCTGGTCCTCGTGTACGTACTCGATGGGGTCCTCGATGGTCATGATATGCTGCGCCTTGGTGGCGTTGACGTGGTTGATCAGCGCCGCCAAGGTGGTGGACTTGCCGCAGCCCGTGGGCCCGGTGACCAGCACGAACCCACGGGGCCGCTCGGAGAAGTAGTGGCCGATCTTGACGGGGAGTCCCACCTGCTCAATGGTGGGCACCTCGAAGGGGATACACCGGAACGCGGCGCCGATGGTGCCCCGCTGGCGGAACATGTTGACGCGGAAGCGGGATACGCCGTCGATAATGTGGGCCGTGTCCAGCTCCATCTCGTCCTCGAAGTTCTTGACCTGACGCTCGGTGAGGATCTCGTAGCACATCTTCTCCAGCGCCTCGGGTTCGAGCACCCCGCGCTCCTTCTGCTCCACCAGCTCGCCGTCGACCCGGAACCAAGGGGCGGAGTGGGCGTGAAGGATGAGGTCGGAGCCCCTGGCCTTCACCATGTCGATCATGAGTTGCTCGATGGGTTTGGGCACGTCTCAGTTCCTCTCTCTCGTGTCCGGCTGATCGGCATGCAAAAGGGCTAGGCCGTGGGCTGTCCTTGGGCAACGATACCCAGGCGGCGCTGGACCAGCTCCTGGAACTCTCGCGGGTTGTTCGATCGGGCCAGGGCCTCCTCGAAGGTGACCATGTCCTGCTGGATCAGGTTCATCAGGTAGTGCTCCAGGGAGACCATACCCGACTCGCTACCCGTCTGGACAAGGGCGGGGATCTGGTGGGTCTTGCCCTCACGGATGATGGTCTTGATGGCCGGGGTTCCGATCATGATCTCGAATGCGGCGACCCGGCCCGCGCCCGATTTGACGGGCATCAGGGTCTGGCAGACGATCGCCTCGAGGGTGGTCGCGAGCTGGGAGCGGATCTGCTCCTGCTGCTCGGGCGGGAACACGTCGATGACGCGGTCGATGGTCTGGGCCGCGTCGGTGGTATGCAGCGTGGCGAGCACCAAGTGACCGGTCTCGGCGGCGGTGATGGCGAGCTGGATCGTCTCCAGGTCACGCATCTCGCCGACGAGGATGATGTCGGGGTTCTGCCGCATGACGTGACGCAGGGCGTGTCCGAAGCTATGGGTGTCGCCACCCAGCTCCCGCTGGTTGATACAGCAGCCCTTGTCCTGATGGATGAACTCCAGCGGGTCCTCGATGGTGATAATGTGGGCATGGCGGTTCATGTTCATGTGGTTAACCATGGCCGCCAGGGTCGTCGACTTGCCGGAGCCCGTCGGGCCGGTGACCAGGACCAGGCCTCGGGGGCGCATGGAAATGGGCTTCAGGACCTCCGGGAGCCCCATCTCGTCGATGGTGGGGATCTGGAAGGGGATGTGTCGGAATACTCCGCCGACCATGCCCTTCTGCTGGAGGACGTTGACGCGGTAGCGCCCCGTGCCCTGCACACTGTGGGAGAGGTCCAGCTCCAGGTTGTCCTCGAACTCCTGGACCTGCTCCTCATCCAGGATCGAGTACATGAGGTTCCGGACGTCGTCGGGCGTCATCTTGGGATAGCCCTCAAGGCGGTAGAGCGTTCCATCGACCCGGATGACCGGGGGCTCGCCCGCTTTGAGGTGCAAGTCCGAGCCGTTGCGCTCCACTAGGGTGACGAGTAGTTCCTTAAGATCGAGCACGGCGCCCTCCCTCTATTGCATCGGGTCCTGCCAAGAGCCGCCCGCGCGCGCGGCCTCGCCTGGACCTACGCTTGCCGCCGGAGCATCTGCCGGAGCTCGGTCAGGTTGCCCGCATTGGCCAGAGCCGTCTCCTCGCTGATGAGGCCCTGCTTGTAGTACCGATCCAGCACCTGGTTCATGGTCTGCATGCCCCAGAACTCGCCCTCGCTGATGGCGTCGTACATCTCCGAGATGCGCGCTTCCTCGATGTACTTCTGGATAGTGGGGGTGACGACCATGACCTCGAGGGCCGCCAGCCGTTTCTGGCCGTCGGCCGTCCGGACCAGCTTCTGGGAGATGACCCCTTGGAGCGACTGGCTCATACGCAGCGAGATCTGCTCCTTCTCATGGGGCGGGAACATGTTCAGAACGCGCTCCACGGTCTCCGACGCGCTACGGGTATGGACGGTTGAGAAGACCAAGTGACCGGTCTCGGCGGCCTGCATGGCCGCGTGCATCGTCTCCACATCGCGCATCTCACCGATGAGGATGATGTTGGGCGCCTGCCGGAGGACCGTCTTGAGGGCGGTATGGAAGCCCTCGGTATCGATGCCGACCTCGCGCTGGGTGACGATGCCCCGCTTATCGCGGTGAACGTACTCCAGGGGGTCCTCGATGGTCACGATGTGCACGGGCTGTTTGGAGTTGATCTCATCGAGCATGGCGGCCAGGGTCGTGGACTTGCCGCAGCCCGTCGGTCCGGTGACCAGGATCAGGCCCTGCTGGCGCTTACACAGATCCTTGAGCACCTCGGGGAGTCCGAGGGCGTCGATGGTCGGCACGTCCAGGTCGATGAGCCGCATGACGATGCCTATGGAGCCGCGCTGCTGATGGATGTTGACGCGGAACCGGACGAGATCGGGGATGGTGATGCCCATGTCCATCTCGTGGGTG
>WJIW01000345.1 GCA_014730065.1 Armatimonadia bacterium
CCCCCACCCCACCCCCGTCCTGCAGATCCGTAGCGCCCACGTGCGGCCGGGGACTCGCGAGGCCGAAGTGGTACTCACCCGACTCGGCGGCCCCCCCGAGATGACCGCAGAGGTCTGGGCGGGCGCGGCAGAGCGGGTCGAGGTGACCCTGGGCGATACCCCCGCTGAGGTCAGTCTGGACGTATCCTCGCTCCAAGCCGGCCTTCACCCCGTGGTCGCGCGCACGGAGCTCGAGGGCGTGGGCGTCCTGCGCGCCGAGTCGGAGATCGGCATCGCCAGCCCCACGGCCTCCATCGACTGGATCCGCCAGTACGACGGCGGCATCTTCGCGTCCCCCGTGGTGGACGGCCCGCGCGCCTATGTCGCCACCCGCTCAGGCCAGCTCGAGTGTATCGATCCGGTGAGCGGCACCCGGTTCTGGGGATACCATCTTCTGGGCGGCACCCAGTCCACGCCCGCCCTCTCGGGGAACCAACTGGTCGCATGCTCGGCCCTCGGCCGGGTCGTGTGCCTCGATGTCCGCACCGGCACCCCCGCCTGGACCATTACACTGCCCTCACCCGTGCGCTCATCGCCCACGATCCACAATGCCAAGATCTACGTGGGTAGCGGCGAGGGCGCCCTCCGCTGCATCGACCTCCGCACCGGCGAGATCCTGTGGGAGCATCGCGTGGGCCGGCTGATCGAATCGCGCCCGGCGGTGGGGATGGGCCGAGTCGTCTTCGGCGCATGGGACCAGAAGGTCCACTGCCTGAACGCGGCCACGGGCGAGGAGGTCTGGACCAGCGATGTGGGCAGCAATGTGTACTACTCACCGGGCAGCGCCTCGTGCCTGATCCACGATGGCCGGGCCTACGCGTCGGCCGCCAACAACACCATCTACTGCTACGACCTCGTCACCGGCGACACCCTGTGGGAGGCCGAGGGCATGAGCGGCTACACCTCGCCCAGCGTGGGGCCCGATGGAACCATCATCTACGGCTCAATGGACGGCCACCTCATCGGCCTCGATCCCACCACCGGCGACGACCGGTTCCGGGTCGACGTAGGCCCGGGCACCTTCAACTCGTCCACCGATGTGGCGGGCGACATGCTAGCCGTCGGCGCCCTCCATGCAGCCGTCACCGTTGCAAGCGCCTACACCGGGGAGCCCATGGAGACCATCGACCTGGGCGAGACCCTGATGTTCGCCACACCCGCCTTCGACGGTCGGCGGGTCATCGCCGGAACGATGGATGGTCGGCTGGTATCGATCATCGTCAATGCCGAGAGGAGTGGTGAGTGATGCGACTCGACATCATGCTGTGTGGGCTACTGCTGGGAGGATCCGCCATGGCCGACATGACCCTATACGACTTCGAGCCGCCCTTCGACACCGAGCCCATCGAGACCACGGATGTGCAGCTCTCCACGGAAGAGGTCGATGGCGATCGGTGGCTGGTCCTCGAGACCGGTCATGAGGCCGAATGGCCGGGCATCGTGTTGCCGGGGCCCGAGGGGGCTTGGGACCTGAAGGAGTTCGACCGGGTCGAGCTGGATGTGGTCAACACCGGCGACAATCGCGTCAACGCCATGATCCGGGTGGATAACCCCGGTGCCGATGGCGCCAACCACTGCGTCCAGGTCGGCGTGGAGCTGGCGCCGGGCGAATCCGGCACCATCGTCGCGCCGCTGCCTTTCATGCCCCGCGGCCCCGATGGTGAGCCCCTCGACCTGTTCGGGATGCGCGGCTACCCCGGTGCGCCCAAGGGCTTCTCCGACTTCGACCCCTCCAACACCACTCAGGTCCTCGTGTTCGTGCCCCGGCCCACCGAGGACCACCGCTTCCGGGTGAACGACCTTCGAGCGGTGGGCGATGGCGCGGCCATGACCGTCGACCCCGAGGAGTTCTTCCCCCTCATCGACCGGTTCGGGCAGTACATCCATCGCGACTGGCCGGGGAAGACGGGCTCCGAGGAGGATTTGATCGAGGCCCGCGAGCGGGAGGCCGAGGAGATCGCCGCCGAGCCCCGGCCCGATTCCTGGAACGAATGGGGCGGCTGGGCCGACGGGCCCCAGCTCGACGCGACCGGGTTCTTCCGTACCGAGAAGGTGGACGGCAAGTGGTGGCTCGTCGATCCCAGTGGCCGGCTGTTCATCTCCCACGGCGTGGACTGTGTCGGCGGATGGGGGGACAATACCCCCATCGACGACCGGGAGCACTGGTTCCGGGGACTGCCCGAGGAGGGCGATCCCCTGGCCGCCTATTACGGGCGGGCGCACGCGCGCCACGGCCACTACGCGGGCCGCTCCATGCGCACCTTCGACTTCGGGGCAGCGAACCTCCACCGCAAGTACGGCGAGGACTGGCACGGGGCCTTCGCCGACCGCACCCACGAGCGGCTGGCGAGCTGGGGCATCAACACCATCGCCAACTGGTCGGACCTCCAGATCGGCCTGATGGACCGCACGCCGTACGTGGCCACGATCCACTTCGACGGCAAGGTGCTGGAGGGGAGCGAGGGCTACTGGGCCCAGTTCCGGGACGTGTTCGATCCCAGCTTCGACGAGGCTCTGGAGAGTGCCGCGAGCTGGAATGGCGAGCGCACGGGGGGCGACCCCTGGTGTCTCGGCTACTTCGTCGACAACGAGATAAGCTGGGGCAGCGAGACGGCGCTCGCCGAGGCCACCCTCACCTCGCCTGCCACCCAGGTCGCCAAGCAGGTCTTCATCGAGGATCTGCGGGCCAAGTACGGCGAAGTCTCCGAGCTGAACGAGGCCTGGGACGCCGATCACGCATCATGGGACGCACTGCTGGAGTCCACCGACGTGCCCGCCACCGACGCCGCGCGCGAGGACCTGCTGGCCTTCAACGCCAAGACGGCGGAGACGTACTTCCGGAAGGTCAGGGATGCGGTGAAGTCGGTGGCCCCGGATCAGCTCTACCTGGGCTGCCGATTCGCGTGGGTGAACGACCAGGTGGCGCGCATCGCCGCCGAGTACTGCGATGTGGTCAGCTACAACCTCTACATGCGCTCGGTGGAGGACTTCAGGTTCCCCGGCCCCGACGTTCCGCTCATCATCGGTGAGTTCCACTTCGGAGCCCTGGACCGTGGCTTGTTCCACACAGGGCTCGTATCGGTGGAGAGCCAGGAGGCCCGGGCGGAGCTGTACCGGGAGTACGTTCGCGGGATGCTGCGGCACCCCCAGTTCGTGGGCTGTCATTGGTTCAAGTACCGGGACGAGGCGACCACGGGCCGTCCGCTGGATGAGGAGAATTACCAGATCGGCTTCGTGGACATCTGCGACAGGCCGTATTCCGAGACCATCGCCGCCGTCCGCGAGATCGGGCGGACGATGTATGAGTATCGGGCGGGGGGCTAGAGAAGGCCCTCTTGGCGCAGGACGTCGGTTAGGACTATGGCTTGTGGCTGGGCCTTGCGCTGGGCTACCGGGCGCTTCCGTCCAAACAGCGCGGGGCGAGCCGCGCGCAGTGCTTTGAGCTGCAATCCACGGACGCCGCCGCCGTGGATCCACAGAGGCAAGTGGTCCACGTCCTGCGAGGCCGCCTGGCAGTGTGTGAGATCCTGCCCAGCCAGATGAAGCGCAGCCTGGATCTGATCTGCGGCATGCGCGGCGTGTCCGCCGCCGGCTTTGGTCTCGATGGCAATGACGATGAGCTTGGGCGCTGCCGCGAGGAACACCACGAAGTCGGCACACTTGGCATCGTTGTTCCTGTCGGCCTTGATGGCGACGAACCCATGGCGAGTTGGCAGAGCGACCGATGCCTTCGATTCCCTGAGCGACGTGGCCTCCAAGACCCGCCCGCGCTTGTTCTCGCGCTTCTTCACGCAGTCCAGAACCGCGCCAAGCTCCGCATCCGTCACAAAGGTCAGTCCCTCGATAGGACGCGACGCTCAAGGGTAGTAACCTCGTCGTAGAGGGCTAGGTCCACCTGGTCGTAGTAGCCCGCGCCATCGTCGTCCTCCACCATCCACGGCAGTCTGCGCGCGGTGGACCCTGTGAACTCGCCCTGATCGTCATAGGGGCCGTCGAAGAGGTAGATGCCCAGGTCATCTCCTTGGAGATAGGCATCGGGCTGCTCCTCTAGGAGCTTCTTCCGCTCCTTGGGCTCCAGCTCGCCCGCCATGCGCAGGGCCCGAAGCTGCTCGACCATGTAGTCCGAGTGAGTGGTGATGAGGACGAAGACCCCCGCTCGTATCAGCGACGCCAGAAGCCGTGCCATCCGCCTCTGGTTCGCCGGATGCAGGTGGGCCTCGGGCTCCTCGATGATGAGCAGATCACCCGGCCGGACGTGGCGGCGCAGGTAGATCGAGAGTGGGGCGATCTCCAGTACAGAGGAGCTGGCCCGGACGAGTGGCAGGTCACCGACGGGGCTCTCGTACACGAAGCTCGGAGCTGGCCCCTCGTCCTCGTAGTCAACCCTGATCGCTCCGTTCAGGGCGGCAGCTTCGAACGCGTTCGTGGCATCTTGGATTGGGGTCCGGCGCGTTCGCTTGGACTCAAACAGGCTGACGCGCCGCGGATCGGAGATAAGAGCAGAGAGGAACTCAACTGTTGCGCCAGGGACCTGGGGGATCTCCATGCCAAAGGCGGCCTGCGACGCGTTCTGCAGCACGGCGGAGACTATCGAGTCGTATGCCTGCATGATGCCCGCGCGCCCCGCAGGCAGGTAGTGGCAGCTCGAAGGGGATCCCTGTCGTGCCCACGCCCCAAGAGCCACCGGTAGTAGATGCTGGCCCAGTTCCCTCTCCGACCGCGAGCCCCGCTCATCCCCGGACCCGACATCCATCGGGGAAAGGGCTACCTCGTGGCCGCCGTTCTCCTCTCGGAAGCGGAAGCTAATGCGCCCGCTGGGACCCTTCTCGTCGAGTAGAGCATGGAGAGGCTCAACACTGGCACTCTGGACCGAGAAGCCTTCGCGATTGACGGACAGCGCGACTTCACTGCGTCGACACCGAAGAACTACCCCCAGCCTTTTCCGTCCCCACGCCGCACGCAAGTCGTGGGGGGGGCACTGGTACAATCGCACTATGTGGGCCTCTAGCGGATCCGTAGACTGTCCGGCTATGTGGGCCTCGGCAAGGGGAGTTGCTTCAGCCTTGTCGCCCGCACAGATCGCCCGTATGGCCTCGGAGTGATCCTGTTGCATCTCAGACGACCATAGCCCGGAACGGACGAAGCGGCGGCCTTCAGGGGCTCGGAACCAGGGGATCCGGGAGGCACCCCACAGCTCCTGCCACCCGAGTATCGCATGCAACGCCAGCGCAAAGAACGACTTCCCCGAGTTGTTCGGACCGATCAGAACCGTCAGAGGGGCGAGCTGGACGTCCGCGTGCTCGATCGGCCCGAAGTGCTTCAGCTCAAGGCGCAGGTCGAGCTCGCCTCTCTCCTCGTTCGCTTCGCCATTGCCCTTTGTCCGCTTAGGCATCGCGTAGTGCACCTCCGGCTGCGATCTCACATCCGTCCATGATAGCATCCCGCGGCGCTCGGGCATCCACCACCTGCCCCCGCCTCCCCAAGGCAGGCCAACCGGTAGCACGAGGACGATACCCAGCGGCAGGCCCCGCCCACGTCACCTACGAACCTCCAAGTGGTGGGTGGCTGTTGGAGTGGACCATGCCCGATCGGCCGACACATCAGGAGCAGGCGCCGGTACTGCCTCACCAGGAGGCCGACGACGCGCCCGGTCCGGTGCCCGCCTCGCGGGCCGAAGGGCTCAGCAAGTCTCGCCCCGACCACACAGTGCTGCGCCGAGCCTGGCGACGCCAAGCCTGCGTCTGCGGGCTAAGCTGGCTGTACCTGTTCCTCTTCCTTGCTATGTGGGGTACCCACAGTAGCTGGCCCGTGCCCGCCGCGCTGCTCATGTTCCTCGCCCTTGGAATGGCCCTCCTCTCGCCCATCGCCATGATCGTCACCGCCGTACGGCTATCCCGAGCCGAGACCCCACCCAGCGCCGAGCCCGACGCAGCGCTCTTCGAGCTGACCCTCAGCGTGCTGGCTCTGTTCATGCCCGTCCTCATCGTCGTGATGCTATAGCCGTCGCGGCCCGAGTGCCGTCAGGCAGGACATCGCCGTCGGCGGGGTGCACTCTGGGTCGGAGGCGATCATCCATGCATGCCCTGCTGCTCATCTGCCAACTGCTCGGACAGGCTCCCGCCGTCGAGATCGTCGACTTCGATGGGGAGCCGACCATCGTGCGGGAGACTCCCGCGGGCGACGAGCGGCTCGTGTACCTACGACTCTCCGGCCCCGCCGACGAGCCCCTCGCCGACCTGGTGCTCCACACCCCGGGCGCCGAGCGACCCCTGGTCGACCTGCCCCCCGGCGGCGCCATGGACACCATCTGGCTGCCCGCGAACACCGAGGCGGCTCAGGCGTCACTATCCTCCGCCGGCGAGGTGATCTGGCAAGGCGAGCTGGCGCTGCCGCCCATCGACGCCGACTCCACTCGGATCCCCGCCTCCGAGACCGTCACCGTGGATCAGCTCCAGCCGCTGATGCTCCGGGGCGCCAACTACTTGCCGCGGCTCACCCCTTGGCCGGGGCTGTGGCGGGAGGCCGACCGGGAGGTGTTCCAGCGGGAGCTTGCGGTCATCCAGGACCTGCTGGTGAACACCCTCCGGACCTTCTACTTCTTCGACACCGAGGGCGGCTTGGTCACCGACGACGGCCTGATGACACCCACCCTCATCGGCCGGATCGACGCGCTGCTGGATGAAGCCGACGCCCATGGCATGAAGGTCATGATCTGCCTCGGCGGCTCCCTCCCACCCCTCACCGACCACGACACCTTCCGGCGCTTCATGCGCACCGGGGTGGAGCCTTTCCGGTACGACGGCCGGGTCCTGATGTGGGACCTCATCAACGAGCCCGGCGGCAATGAGGGTCCCCTGGCGTCACCTGAGCTGGCCGAGTGGATCGGGGTGATGTACCCCGAGCTCGAGGCCATGGCGCCCGATCACATGCTCACCGTGGGCCTGGCGTGGCAGTTCGATCAGCTCTGGGAGATCGGCGTGAAGCCGCCCGTGGGCCAGTTCCACAACTACTCCGGCGCCGTGGCGGTCCAGCCCGAGGGCGAGCCGCCGGTTCGGAACGTGGCCGAGGACTTGCGGGACATCAGCGAGTTCATCGATCACCGGCCACTGATCATCGGAGAGTTCGGCTACTCGACCATGCCCACGGACGATCGGCCCGACGCCTCGGAGCAGTGCCAGCTCGAGATCTACGAGGGCGTCTTGCTGGGGGCTGAAGCGGCGGGGATCGAGGGCGTGTACAACTGGATCGTCTTCGACTTCGTGCCCGACTGGATGGGAGCGGGTGAACAGCACTACGGCGTGATCCGCACCGACGGCAGCCTCAAGCCCTCGGGCGTGATGCTCCGGGAGACCTATCGCCGCTGGCGGGATCGGGTGCGGGCGCCGTGGGAGTGAGGATCGGTTGGGCTTCGCCACGCTGAGCACCCCGTCCCCCTTCCCAAGGGGGACTACAGGGGGTTCCATCTCTCTTCCCTCTCCCGTCGCCAGCGGCGATGGGAGAGGCTAGGTGAGGGCTGGCTGCGATGGGGCTTCGCCACGCTACGCCCGCACCTGGGACTGAGCTCGCAGAGTCACCCGTGCCCCTTCAAGCCCAGCCCACTACGGTGGACCCCCCTATGGTCGCCCCGCGAGATGCGAGGGGACGAGAGCGTCCCGTCCCCCTTCCCAAGGGGGACTACAGGGGGTTCCATCTCTGGCCGCTGGGCACGGAGGCCCAGCCCTACCCGGTCGGCCCGCCACCCGTAA
>WJIW01000346.1 GCA_014730065.1 Armatimonadia bacterium
CTCCAGTTCGTGGTCAAGCACACCCGCTTCGGCAAGGCCATGCGGGCCGTCTCGCAGGATCCCGAGGCGGCCCAGCTCATGGGCGTGAACGTTAACCGGGTCATCACCTGGACCTTCGCCCTCGGCAGCGCCCTCGCGGGTGCGGGGGGCGTGATGTGGGGTATGAAGTTCGAGGCCGCCGATCCCCTGATGGGCATGGACCCCGGACTGAAGGCCTTCGTTGCCGCCGTGGTAGGCGGGATCGGCAAC
This sequence comes from Armatimonadia bacterium, assembly GCA_014730065.1. GTDB lineage: Bacteria > Armatimonadota > Zipacnadia > UBA1398 > UBA1398 > UBA1398. The sequence goes on from WJIW01000346.1 coordinate 250, forward strand.
GTCCCGGGTGCCATGATCGGTGGCTTCATCATGGGCCTGGCCGAGACCCTGGTTGCCGCCTCATCCATCCCCATCGGGAAGCTGTGGGGATCGGACTACACCATCGTAGGCTCGAACTACCGTCAGGCGCTAGGGTTCCTGGTGCTCATTCTCGTCTTGCTCCTGCGACCGTCCGGCCTGTTCGGGCGCCATGAACAGGAGAAGGTGTGACGCCCATGGATCGGCGGCTGGAGCCCAAGACCATCTACGGCCTCAAGCTCGTCGGTCTGCTGGGCATGGGCCTCTCCGCCGTGGCCATCGGGTACGGCATTCCGGCCGTCGTGCCTCCCTTCCATCTCGAGCCTCTGGCACTGGGGCTGATCTACGTCATCATCGCCCTCGGCCTCAACATCGTGAACGGCCAGGCAGGCCAGTTCTCCATCGGTCACGCCGCCTTCGCGGGCATCGGGGCGTACACCGCCGGTGGGCTTTCCACCATGGTCGCTCCCCGGGTGTTTCACTGGCAGCCGAACACCCCCCCAGACCTGGACAGCCCCGGCGTCATTCTGTTCTTCATGGGCTCCTTGCTCGCCGGTGGTATCGTGGCCGCCTTCTTCGGCTACCTGGTGGGCATACCCACACTGCGCCTCCGCGGCGATTACCTGGCCATCGCCACCCTGGGGTTCGGCGAGATCATGCGCGTCACACTCGAGAACACCCCGGCCCTCGGCGGTCCCCTGGGCCTGCACGACATCCCCAAGTTCAGCACTTACCCCGTTATCGGGATCGCGGTCGTGCTGACCATCCTGCTGTGCCGCAACATCGCCACCAGTGTGCCCGGCCGCTGCTTCGTGGCCCTGCGAGAGGACGAGATCGCGGCCGAGTCGCTGGGCATCGCGACCACCAAGGTGAAGGTCAATGCCATGGCACTCTCGGCGGGGATAGCTGGCATCGGTGGCGGGCTCCTGGCCCATCGCCTCGGCAGCTACATGCCCGTCGATCTCAACTGGATCAAGTCCGTCGAGTTCGTGCTGATGGTCGTCCTCGGCGGGTCGGGCTCCATCACTGGTACCACCTTAGCCGCCATCGTCCTCGGCATGCTCCCCCATGAGATGCTGCAGCTCACCAAGTTCCCGTGGCTGCAAAAGCTCATCGGAAACAAAATGGTCGTCTACTCCGTGCTGCTGATCGTGATGATGCTGGTCCGCAGCCTCTGGCTGAAGGGCAGTTGGGAGCTCTCCTTCGAGTGGATGCGCCAGGTGGGACGGAAGGTCAGAGACCTGTGGACCCGGTACCGCGGTCGAGGGGAGGGATCGGCCGATGGCGAGTGAGCCCACCCCTATAGGTGACGCCGGCGCCGTTCTGGAGATGCGGAGAGTCTCCCGGTACTTCGGAGGCCTGGCTGCCGTTAAGAACCTGGACCTGTCTGTGATGCATGGCCAGATCCACGGCCTCATCGGGCCCAACGGCGCGGGCAAGACTACCCTCTTCAACGTCATCACCGGCGCCAACACTGCGTCCTCGGGCGCGGTCCTTGTCGATGGCCGAGACATCACTCACCTGCCACCCCATGCCATCAACCACCTTGGCGTGGCACGCACCTTTCAGAACATTCGCCTCTTCAAAGAGATCTCGGTCTATGAGAACGTCCGCACTGCCGCGACGTGGCGCGGCGGATACGGCTGGCTCCACGGGTTCATCCAGGGCCTGACCTTCGAGCGCCGCGAGGCCGCCATCCACGACCAGGTGCTGCAGCTCCTCGAGGACTTCCAGCTCGGCCACCGGGCGCGCGAGGTCTCGCGCAGCCTACCGTATGGCGAGCAGCGGCGACTCGAGATCGTGCGGGCCTTGGCCACCCGGCCCAAGCTGCTGCTCCTCGACGAGCCGGCCGCGGGCCTCAATGCCGCCGAGACCGATGAGCTCATGGCCCTCGTCCACCGGATTCTCGAGCAGTATGACCTCACCATCCTGCTCATCGAGCATGACATGCGACTGGTCATGGAGATCTGCCAGGCCATCACAGTGCTCGACCACGGTGAGAAGATCTGCGAGGGTGACGCCGACCAGGTCCGCAACGACCCACAAGTCATCGAGGCTTACCTCGGTCAGGGGGACATGGTCGATGCTTCGGATCAATGACATCCGAGTTGGCTACGGCGTCGTGGAGGCCCTCCATGGGGTGAGCCTTCGAGTCGACGAAGGCTCCATCTGCGCCCTCATCGGCGCCAACGGCGCCGGCAAGACTACCCTGCTCCGCACCGTGTCCGGTCTACTCCGTCCGACTTCGGGTACTGTGGAGCTCGAGGGTGAGGACATCACCCGTCGCCGGCCCGATACCATCGTTAGCAAGGGTATCTGCCACGTCCCCGAGGGCCGGCACGTCTTCCCCGATCTCACCGTCTCCGAGAACTTGGACATGGGCGCCTACCTCCGAAGGGACCGAGGCGGCATCGAGGAGTCTCGATCCATGGCCTACGACTTGTTCCCCCGCCTCGCCGAGCGCGCCAAACAGTACGCCGGGACCCTCAGCGGGGGCGAGCAGCAGATGCTCGCCATGGCACGCGCGCTCATGGGCCAGCCGCGGCTTCTTCTCCTCGACGAGCCCTCCCTGGGCCTGGCGCCGAATCTGGTGCACACTATATTCGGCACTATCGCCCAGGTGAACAAGGAAACGGGCGTTACCATTCTCCTGGTTGAGCAGAACGCCAACATGGCTCTGCTAACCGCCGATCATGGCTGTGTCCTGGAGACGGGACGGATCGTGCTCTCGGATGACGCGGAGAACTTGAGGACTGACGAGGATGTCAAGCGAGCGTATCTCGGCGGATGACCCCATCCGGCTGCCCGAGTGGGTCAGCCTGAGCCTTGATGAACAGCCCAGAGACCCTGCCCACTTGGCCGCACTATGTGAGCAGTCGGCGAGCCGTGCCCTCGGCCGGGCGGGGCGAGTTGCCGCTACCCTGGAGGGCGTGGATGGCCAGCTGGGCGAGGGGATGCGCATCGGCCGGGCTCTGCTCGAGGTCCACGATTGGCAGCTTGGCAAACTCCCGCCCGCGTCCCAGATCAGCTCTCTCTCATCCCGCCCAACGGGCGAGGACGCCGCCGCCCCGCCCTGCAACATCGACCGAGTGGAAGTGCGGTTCGTTGGCGCCCGCCTCGCTGACCTCCGTTGCGAGACCATCACCATCGGCGCCGACGGCGTCGTCGGTCGCATCTCCGGAGCTGGCCAGGCCTGGAGCCTGGAGCTGGAGTCGGCCGCTGATCTATGGGTTCGCGGTGAGGTGCTCGCGACGGACGCCAGGGATGCACTGGTGGCCCAGTCGCCCTTCATCGTTGATGGCACCCTGAGCTTCCAGCCGAATGGCGGGATGGCCGCCGACGGCCGGGTTCGGGTGGGGCTTCTTCCCCTCTCGGCGCGCATCGAGGGGAAGCTCGCGGTGGCTCAGGGCCGCGACCTACTGTTCTCCGATGTATCGGTCAAGGTCGGCGGTAAGGCCCTACCGTCATCTGTCGTCGCCGGCAAGCTGGACGAGATCAACCCCGTCTTCACCGTTCGCCCACTGCACGACGCCGGGCTTCCCGTGGAGCTCCTTGATCCCGATGTCGACGGCTCGGTCCTCCATCTGCACTGCCGCGCCATCCGGGGCAGTTAGGCCCGTTCGCGGCGTCGTCCTACGCCACTGCCGACCCGAAGAGCGTGGGCTCCTCCTCGGCCACGCGCCGGCGCTTGCGCTGCTCCGGTGGCCGGTGGCCCACACCGATGAACCTGACCCGGTTTAGTTGATTGCATCGCGATCGCACCCGGATGTACCACCGACCCAGCTCCTCCGGGGCCTTCTCGCGCCTCTCCAGGATGGGCACCAGCTCGGGCTCGGACACGAACACATCTAGCCTCGGCAGACGCCGGGCAATGGCCTCCCCCAGCACACGCCAGGTTCCAAGCATGGCGGCCTCGAGCGCGTCGCCGCTCGCCACCGTCTCTACCGTCGACCAGAGCTTCTCGTTGCCCCTTCGCAGCGACGCCACCACAGTACGGCTGGTCGCCGAACCGTCCTCCGGCGAGGACACGATCACTACGGCATGGACACTTCTCCTCTGGGGAGTCTCCCGCAGTTGCTGCATGCCTACCACCGCCTCTCTAAGCGGTCGGTCACGACTCGCGGTATGGAACCCCTGATCCCTTTGGGCGGGCCTGGTCCAGGTCACTCAGTGCGCCGGGCTTCTCTATATGTTCATGTGCCTCAAGCTGCACAACCCTTAACCCGAGTTCCGGCCGGGGCTGCGTGGAAGCCCGTTCCTCTGCTCCGCCTATACGCCATCCCGTGAGGATCCCCAGCACCGCACCGATCAGGGCCAGTCTGAGAAGGAGCGTGCGGTCCGTGGCCGTGCTGTCGGTCCTGAGCATGTATGCCGCCTCCCAAGAACGTGTGTTTGGTCCTACTATAGACCAAACACATATTCGAGGTCAAGGGTTCGGCCAGATTGTCCCAGTTTGCGCGTCATTTTCTATAAGACGCTACATAGAGGCGGAAGGTGCCGTGGCAGTCCGATTGACGGCCTCCTGCCGTGGCCCGTGGCAGCATGGCTTGCCGGCTGACTGTGTCCTTGGCGCCGGGCGATATAGGGTTCGATCGTCCAGGCTGCAGTCGCCGAGGTCAGTACGGCGTCCTTGTGCGTGCTTACGCTTTGCCACCAGGTTGCGTCCCGAAATGCTATACAGGTATGGAGCGAACCGCGAGCCCGACAGCGGATCGATGTGGGGCGCTGGGGCATGGACCGCCGCTGCCACAGGCTTCAGTGCAGTTGCCTGCGCCCACCGTTCGGTGGCGGGGAGTATATTGCCCGAGTGGGACCCTGGGCTCCGGCGGTGTATGTAAGGTGGCGTCAACCTGCTAGTCGCTGCACACTACCACCCGACCGGCGGCGTTTGCGGGTGGCGAACCCTATTCCTCCGGTTGCGTAGCCTCGGCTGGCTCGGCGGGGGGCGCCAAGGCCTGCCGGAGAAGCCCCAGGTCGCTATGGGGTCCGAACCGTACCTCGGCCTGCCCCAGGCACTTCTGAGCGGTGGTCGCATCGTTGAGCCCGAGGTAGAGCAGTCCAAGGTCTGCCCACAGCCGGCGTGCATTTGTCGTGGCCTCAAGGAGTGGTGAGCCTGCCGGCTGCCGGAGGGGTGCCGCCTCCAACATCTGGTGGACCTCCGCGGCTCTGGCGAGGGCGGGCTCGCTATTCCCTGCCGCCAACTCGACCTGTGCCAACGCAAGCCGGGCCTCCGCGCTCTCGATGGCCGTCAGTGAGCCGCCCGCTTCGATGGCCTGTGTCAGAATGGTCCGAGCTTCATCCAGCTGTCCTCGCAGCTGTAGCGCCTCCCCCAGCCGCGCCAGGATCTCCGGGCTGCCTTCCGCCAGTTGCGAAGCGCGCCGCAGGACCTCCACGGCCGAAGTTACTATGTCCTGCCGCTGGGTCGCCGTTGCCGGCTGCTCCCGCAGGCTCTCGGCCCAGTCGAGAAGTAGCGACCCCAGCTCCAGGGCGAGGGCGGCTGAGGAGGGGTCTTCGGCGTAGGCCTCCTCGAGGATCCGCCTTGCAGCCGCCCAGTCCTCCGACTGCCGCAGTGCTGATGCCATGACCATCGGCATCCTGGGATGCCAGTGCTCGGCTTGGATCAGGCCTTCCAGAATGGCCAGGGCTGTGCGTGCGTGTCGGTCCAGCACCAGTACTTCGGCCAGCATCAGCTCCGCATCTCGGGCCCGTGGAGCTTGTTCCATGGCCGCGTAGCTCAACGCCAGGGTCTCGAGCAGGCGGATCTGGGCTTCGAGCTGGTCAGATCCCCAGAGCGCTTGAAGCGCCGGCTCAGCGATGGCCACGGCTTCCTCGAGCTGCCCCGCCTCTCGGGCAGCCTCCGCTAGGTCGGCAGCCGCCACGTGAAGGTGCACCTGAGCCTGAACGAGGCCGGGATCGCGCTCCAATGCTGCGGCTAGAGAGGCTGTGGCGGCCTCGGCCAGATCACCTGCCAGCAGGGCCCGACCCAGGTAGTAGTCCGTGTACGCATCATTGGACTCGGTGATGCCGGCTCGCGTCTCCGATCGCAGACGGGTGGGGTCGAACTCGCCCATTGCTTCGGCTACCCGGCGGGCCAGGCTGGTTATGAACCCATCCAGGTCGACCATATGGCCGGGCAGATGGCCCGCTCCCATGGTGCCTTGGCCCCCACTGGCATCGTGGATCTGCCAGCGGGCCGAGATGAGCTGATCCACACACTGTCCACTCACGAGGACGAGAACGTCGTAAGGTAAGCGCTCTCCAGCGGCTTTTGTGCTCCCCCAGTCGCCCACATCGATGGGGGGCTCCAGGGCGGAGGCCGCACGCTTCACGACCTCCAGCGGTACGATGCGAAGATGGGGTGGAGCGGCGGCGGCAAGCTTACGCGGCAGCTCATCGCGGATCGCTACCGCCGGCGCCTGCCCGGCGGCATCCTCGGACTCCCATTCTACGGCACCGATCGCCACATATTGGGTGGGCGGCGGGGGAGGTGGTGCCTCAGCCGGAGCCCCTTCCTCCTGGGCAAGCACAGGCCCACAGACAGTGGCGAGCACGCTGCATGCCGCCACACCCAACACGATGCGCAGCCATGACATGGATCATCCACCTCTTCGCGCTGCCAGCATGGCCTCCGCAGCGGCTCGCATGCCATCCACTGGTGCGGGTTGACCGGTCCAAGTCTCCAGGGAGATCGCTCCCTGATGGACCAGCATCCCGAGACCGTCCACCGTTTTCGCACCTTGGCTGTCCGCTCGTCGCAATAGCAGCGTGTTAGTGGGATTCGGTACTATGTCGACCACCACATGGTTAGGAGTCAGGTCGTTCTCCCGCACTGGGATGCAGTCAGCCACATTGGGCCACATCCCGAGCGGGGTAGTGTTGATCAGGATCGACGACCGGGCCAGAGCCTCACTGAGCGACGTTCGGGTTAGGTCGGTGGCCGCGGCTCGCCCGCCCAGCTCGTGGACCATGCTGGCCAGTTCAGTACGGGCGTCCGCGTTCCGGGCCGCGATGGTGACCTGCTGGGCCTCAGCGGCCAGGGCAGCCGCGATGGCCCTGGCTCCGCCGCCCGAGCCGGCGATCACCACGCTCTGTGCGGCCACGTCCACACCGGCCTCGCTCAGTGACCGCATGAAACCGGGACCGTCGGTGGAGGACCCGACCAAGTGACCCTGGTCATTGGTGACGGTGTTGACACCCCTGGCTAGTCGGGCCGTTTCCTCGACCACATCCATGCACTCCATCACGGCAGCCTTGTGTGGGATAGTGACGTTCATGCCGCGGATCCCCATGGCGCGCATACCGTCCATGGCGGCTGGGATGCGCCCGGGCTCGATGTCGAAGGCCACGTACACCGCATCGAGGCCCAGCGCGTCTATGGCGGCTGAGTGCATGGCGGGGGATAGGGAGTGGCCGACGGGGTGACCGATCACCGCGAAGACCTGGGTGGAAGCGCTGGTTAGCATTGCGTTCGCCGTTTCACGTGAAACATCAGTCCGGTTCGTGGAGACCCAGTTCCTCGCCGCTCGGCACCTCGGCCATGGCCAGGATGAGCCGGGTCAGCCGGTCCAAGTCATCGGCGTCGTAGAACCGGATCGTGATCGTGCCCGCACCCTTCTGGCTCTGCTTGATCTGGACGTCGGTGCCCAACCCGGTGCGGAGCCGGTCCTCCAGGTCCTCCACGAAGGGATCGGCGGGCGCCTCGGAAGGCGTCTGCTCGCGAGTGGTCTCCTTCTCTGGCTTGCCCCGCTCAGTCGCCTTCCGGACCAGGTCCTCGGCGTCCCGGACAGTAAGGCCCGACGCCTCGATCTTACGCCAGATCATGTGCCTCTCAGCCTCATTGGCCACCGAGAGGAGTGCACGCCCGTGACCTTCGCTCAGATGCCCCGAAGCGATGCGATCCTGTATCTCGGGCGGCAGGCGCAACAGCCGCATCGTGTTCGTGATCGAGGTCCGGCTGCGTCCCAGTGCCTCGGCCAGGGCCTCCTGGGTGGTCGCGAAATCCTCCACCAGGGCCCGGTAGGCCAATGCCCGGTCTATCGGGTTGAGATCCTCGCGCTGGACATTCTCGACCAGCGCCATCTTCAGCATGTCAGCGTCATCGGCCTCGCGGACGACGACGGGCACATGAGTCATACCGGCCACCCGGGCGGCCCGCCATCGACGCTCACCGGCGATCAGCTCGTACTCCTCGTTGACGGCGCGAACCACCAGCGGCTGGATGATCCCCTGAGCGCTTATGGACTGCGCCAGCTCGTTAAGCGCATCCTCGTCGAAGGAGCGTCTCGGCTGGCTCGGGTTCGGACGCACCTGGTCGATGGGCACCTCGGGTATAGCCGTTGCCCCCTCGGGCGTCGCCCCGCCCGGAATGAGCGATGACAGCCCCTTACCCAGTCCGCGATTCTGCACGCGCCATCACCTCCTCGGCGAGCTTCCGGTACGCCTCAGCGCCCCGGTTGTCTGGCGCATACTCCCCGATGGGCTTGCCGTAAGACGGAGCCTCACTGAGCCGAACACTCCGGGGCACAACTGCATCGAACACCGCCGGCCCGAAATGCTGCCGGACCTCGCTTGCCACATCCTCCGACAAGCGCACCCGCCTATCGTACATAGTCAGCAGCACGCCGGCAATCTCCAGCGCCGGGTTGAGGTTCTGCTTCACCATCTCGATGATCCTCAAGAGTTGTGAGAGCCCTTCCAGGGCGTAATACTCGCATTGTATGGGGATTAGCACATGCTTGCTAGCGGTTAGGCTGTTGATCGTCAGTAGGCCCAGTGACGGTGCGGAGTCGACGAGGATGTAGTCATACTCCTGCATCAGGGGATCGAGGGCCGTCCGCAGCCGCACCTCCCGGGCCATGGCGCTGGCGAGCTCGACCTCGGCCGCTGCCAACTCCATGCGGGCGGGCAGCAGGTCGACCCCCGCCGTATCGGTGCCGACCCGTACTTCGTGGGCCGTCGCGCCCATGGTGAGGAGGGAGTAGGTGCATATCTCCAGCCCTTGGCGATCCACGCCCAGGCCGGTGGTGGCGTTGCCCTGGGCATCCATGTCGACAATGAGGACGCGCTTGCCCCTCTCGGCGAGCGCGGCGCCAAGATTCACGGCGGTCGTCGTCTTGCCGACGCCGCCCTTCTGGTTGACCACAGCGTAGATCACGTGGGCCCTCCTTGTATCAGAGGTCGGTCACGCTTCCACGCCGTAGCAGGATTCTCCTTCGCCACTCGGTGCCGGGAATCTCGATGATTCGCAGCTCCTCGTTCGGATGACCGGGTCTCTCATCCAAGTCGGGACCGCCGAGGACGGAGATGACTCCCTCGGGGGTGAGGTATGGCCGGGACAGAGCGAGCGCCTTCTCGACTTGGGCCAGGCCTCGACTCGTCACCATATCGAACTGTCCCGCCAGGGATCCCCGCGCCTCCGCCGAATCTGCGCGCCTGCAAACATGTTCGAGGTTTTCCAGGGCAAACTGGGACGCGAGCTTCGTGACCAGCCAGTTGGACTTGCGCTTGCCATCCATGGCGACGACATGGCACTGCGGCCATGCCATGGCCAAGGGAACGGCGGGCAATCCTGCGCCAGTGCCTATGTCGAGAAGGGTGGGGGGGGCAGGCGCCACCTTCGCCAGCAGGAGGGAGTCGAGCACGTGTCGCACTAGGACTACGTTTTCGTCCTCCAACGTGGACAGTCCCAGCTTCGGGCCCCAGAAGGCGAGCTCTCCACTGAGCTCCAGAAGCCGGTCGATGGTATCGTCGGCGGCTGCGAGGCCCACATGTTCGAGGGCACTGGCGACCAATTGGCGTTCCATGAGGCTGATTTGCTCCTAGCCGCGCGGTTTCACGTGAAACATCGGCACGAGTCAGACGTCCTCCGCCCACGCCGCCCTGCGTGCGAACACCTCGAGGGCGTCGAGATCGGCCGCCGTGATGCCGCGCATCTGCGCAGCCTCCTTCAGCGAGTTCGGCTGGAGGCGTTCCAGCCGCTCGACGGCCTCGGCCTTCAGGCCTGCCACAGCGGCAAAGTCCAGGCCTCGGAGTGATACGTCGCCCGTCCGTGATACTCGATCCTGCTCGCGGCGGAGATAGCCTCGGTGCTTCAGCCTGGCGGATGCTTCTAGCCCAGCGCGGGGATCGGCCAGGGCCTGCATCACCGAGTAGGGAGCCCCGGCCAGGGCCGCCAACTCGGAGAGGGGGATATGCGGCCGCTCGGCAAGCTCCGCTAGCCCTCGTCCGGGCGTGGGCGCCGGTCCCCAGTCGCCGCCCGGCCACGCAGCGGCCGGGCCCCTGGGCCAGTCCTCTCCCGAGAACCACGCTTCGACGCGCTCGACCGCGGCCCGTTGGGACATGTAGTCGGCCCACTGATCGGCCCCAACCAGGCCCATGTCACGCCCTAATGGCGTCAGCCGGTGCGGGGCGCTCGACGCTCGGAGATGAAGGCGGTTGACGGCCCGGGCGGTCATCATGCGGTAGGGCTCGTCCACCCCCTTCTCGATCAGATCGGCCACCATGACGCCGATGTACCCCGACAGGCGCGGGATGCAGAGCCCCTCCCCACCCCCGGCCCTGCGAGCAGCGTTGACCCCGGCCAGCAGCCCCTGGGCCGCTGCCTCTTCGTAGCCGGACGTCCCGTTGACCTGTCCAGCGAGGAACAGGCCGGGGAGGTGGACGGACTCCATTCCGGGAGTGAGGTCACGTGGGTCGAAAGCATCGTACTCCACGGCGTAGCCGTAGCGCAGAATCACCGCTTCGCTCAGGCCGGGCATCGTGTGCAGAATCTCGCGCTGGATCTCCGGTGGCAGGCTGTTCGAAAGCCCTTGGACGTAGATCTCGCCGGTACCCCTGCCCTCGCGCTCCAGAAACACGGTGTGCTGGTCCTTGTCAGGGAATCGCATCACCTTCGCCTCGATGGAGGGGCAGTAGCGCGGCCCCGGGCCGCGGACGAACCCCCCGTACAGGGCCGAGTCGGCGAGGTGCCGCTTCACTAGGTCGATGGTCTCCGCCGTCGCGCGGGTCACGTGGCAGGGGTGATGCACGCAGCCTTCCGGCCTGCCGGTCCGCCAGGAGAACCCCTGCACCGCGGGGTCAGACTCTTGCCGATCAAGCGCGTCCGTATCGATACTCCGAAGAGAGATCCTCGGCACGGTACCCGTCTTGAGCCGCAGCGGACGCAGCCCGGCCCCGGTCAGGCTCTCGGCGAGCACGGTGCTGGCGGGCTCGCCCGCCCGTCCGAGGGGGTGGCTGGTGTGTCCGTAGAAGATGGACGCGTTGAGGAAGGTCCCCGCGGCGATGACCACGGCGGGACTGCGGAGACGCTCGCCAAAGGTCGTTGTCACACCAGCGACTCGTCCCCGCTCCACGGCGACCTCTGCGACCTCGGACTGGATGAGCGAGACCCCCGGGGTGGTCTCCAGCAGCGACTTGGCCCGATCCTCGTACGCCCGCTTGTCGGCCTGCACGCGCAGCGCCCGTACTGCTGGCCCCTTGCTCGTGTTGAGCATCCGGATGTGGGTGCAGGTATCGTCGGCCGCCTTGCCGATCTCCCCGCCCAGTGCATCCACCTCGCAGACGAGATGGCCTTTGGCGGGTCCGCCGATACTGCAGTTACATGCCATGTGGGCAACCCGGTCCAGGTTGGAGGTCACCAGCGCCACGGACGCACCGACCCGTGCGGCGGCGAGAGCCGCCTCCTGACCCGCATGGCCCGCACCGACCACGATGACATCGAACCCGAGGGACATGGTTTTGAGGCGGCCTCCCTACGGTGGCGGCACCGGGACACGCCCATCCGGGGCGGGCCAGCATGGATGGGCAAGTATATAGAGGTTTACGCCGGCTAAGCCGTACCGCCTCCTGCCGGGGGCGTACGTCTACCCTAGCCGACTCCTGGCAGTGGTGAACGGCGAGAGGATGCGGGGCGGTAGGGCACATTTCGCGCCCGAGCCGCCCAATCGCGACGCAGGGCGCGCTGGAGCCACTCGGGGGCCTTGGACCGGGCGGCAACTCAAGCAGCCTTATTCAGGTTTTCCCGTGCTAAGCTACATGGCGGATTCGGGCCTCACTCGACCGCGACCAGTCACCCCGCCTGCCGCTTGGCGCGGCCTCCCCCGAATCAAGGAAACGGAAGCTCGGGGGCGAACCAGAACATGCCATAATATCGTATCCACCCAAGGTAGGTGTTCACCCATGGCCGGTCACTCCAAGTGGGCCAACATCAAGATCCGCAAGGGCGCGCAGGACGCCAAGCGGGGCAAGGCTTTCACCAAGGTCTCCCGAGAGATCATCGTCGCGGCCCGCTCGGGCGGCGGCGATCCCGACATGAACCCCCGCCTACGCCTGGCCATCTCCAAGGCCCGCGAAGTCAATATGCCCAAGGACACCATCGAGCGCGCCGTTAAGAAGGGTACGGGCGAGCTGGAGGGCGAGGATTACCAGGAGGTCGTCTACGAGGGGTACGGTCCCAACGGGGTGGCCCTGATGATCGAAGCCCTGACCGACAACCGCCAGCGCACGGCTCCGGAGATACGGGCCCTGCTCGACAAGCGAGGCGGGAACCTGGGCGATCCGGGCTGTGTGGCATGGATGTTCGAAGCCAAGGGCCTGGTGTCCATCAAGGCAGAGGGCGTGGACGAGGACGAGCTGCTCATGACGGCCCTCGAGGCCGGTGCCGAGGACATCAAGACCGAGGGAGACACCATCGCGGTGACCTCGAACCCCGAGGTGTTCATGGACGTCCGGCAGGCCATCGAGGATGCGGGATACTCGATCATCAACTCCGAGCTTGCTCGGGTGCCCACATCCACCGTCGCCCTGGATGGGAAGACCGCGCCGGCGGTGCTGCAGCTCATGGACGAGCTGGACGATCTGGACGATGTGCAGAAGGTCCACGCCAACTTCGACGTGGACGATGCCGTGCTGGAGTCGATCGCCGAAACGGCCTAGATGCCGAGACCGAGGGGATTGAGAACTGGATGGCAGGTACCAGCTCACTCACGCAGCCTCATCAGGTGCTCATCGTGGGAGCGGGCGCCGCGGGCCTCAGAGCGGCGGTGGCGGCCCATGATACGGGCGCTGAGGTGATCGTGGTAGAGCGAGGCAAGCCGGGTGTGGCGGGCACGACGGTGTCGGCTGCCAGCGACTGGATGGCCTTCGGCGCCGCCTTTGGACACAAAGACCCCGCCGATAGCCCCGAGCAGCATGCCGTCGACATCCGGATCAAGGGCGGACTCTGCCTGCTGCCCGAGCTGGCGAGCCGGATCGCCGAGGATGCTCCCGACCGGCTGATGGACATCGAGGCCTATGGCGAGCCCTTCGACCGGGCCGAGGATGGCACGTATCTTCAGGTTCATTCCGACGGAGCGACCTATGCGCGAGCTTGCGGCCGGGGAGCCGACACGGGCCCCATGATGGTCCGGGCCCTTATGAGCGAATGCGAGCGCCGGGGGATCGAGCGGATCGGGGGCCTGCGGCTGGCCGACCTGTTGATGAC
>WJIW01000041.1 GCA_014730065.1 Armatimonadia bacterium
CTCATAGACCACGCACGGCGCCCCGCAGGCCAGGGCCTCCATGGGGACCATGCCAGCCCCCTCGAACAAGCTCGGCGCCAGCACGCACGTCGCCCCCCGCATGAGGGCCAGCTTCTCCTCGTCGCTGATCCGCTTGAGCGGCTCGAAACTATGCAGCTCGCTCTCCGGCGGGGTTTCCCTGGGCTGGCCGATCATCAGCAGGTCGAATGGGAACGGCAGCGAGCGCACCGCCGCGATGGCCACGTCCCCGCCCTTGTAGGCAGGACTCCTGGCACTCCAGACCGCGTAGGGCCTCTCGCGCTCGGGCTGGCCGGCCCCTTCCGCGCTCTCCAGGGCGAAGGTGTTGACCGCCGGGGGCAGAACGGCCACAAAGTCATCGTCATGTCTGCGAAGCCAGCGGTTCAGCCACAGGGCGGACTCGGCGCTGTTGGCCATGAGGATGTCGGCCTCGCGGAAGACCCCCTGCTCCTGCCCCAGCGACTTGGCGTAGTCGGGGACGTACTTCTCCACCCAGTTCGGGGTCTCGAAGTTGAAGCAGGCGAGGACGCACCAGGGGTGCTCGCGACGGTAGGCCAGAGCCCGCTCGCCGAAGGCCCCCTTGCTGTCGGTCACCGCCACGTCCAGGTCCGGGGGCACCGGATCGTGCCCGTCGATCACCACCGCCAGCCGCCCGCACTCGGGGTAGTCGCTCGCCCAGGCCGGATACCGGTCGGTCACGATGAAGACCTCGGCGCCGGCCCGCGCCAGGCACAGCGCGAACTGGTACATGTGGAGGCGGCCCCCGCTGTACCAGCTACTCGTGGCGATGAAGAAGCCCACGCGGACCGTGGGGCTGAAGGGCGGGGCCGGATCGCCGGAGAGGAACGAGGGGACGTGGGTCCTATCACGCGAGCCGATGACGCCGGCTTGCAGCAGCGTTGCCGCCACTGCCCGCTGCATCACCTCGACAATGCAGCCGGGCTCCTTGCGGACCTTGCGCCCGTGCTGGTCGGTGAACTCGTGCGCCTTCAAGACCCGGTAGAACACGGCTCGCTCCTCGCCTTATCCGGCCACCTGCTCGGCCGCGGCCTCGGCCTCGGTGTAGGGCGCGACATCCTCGCGAGGGATGCGGCGGTAGTCGGCCTCGTCCCCGTCCAGCTTGACCCTGACCTCGCTGGCACCGGCCGAGACCACCGTCCCCGGCTGCACCTCGCCTTTGAAGACCGCCATGACGCGCATGCCCTCGGACAGCGCCTCCTCGGGGTCGGCCTGCTCGCCGGAGACGGGAGCGGCGGGCGGCAATCCCTCTCGCGCCCGGCGGATGGCTTGCCGGAGCGTAAGGCCGCTGTCTCGCTCCATGAGGCGCGAGACCAGGTCATTGGCCTGCTGATCGGGGATGCGCAGATCGGCCGCGAGCAGCTCCAGCTCGCCGGCCTCGTCGAGCAAGCCCAGCTCGCCCCGGATGCGCAGCGCCGCCTCGGGGACCTCCATTGCCGGGGAGGCCGGGCTCCCCGTCCCGGTGAGCCGGCGCACCTTGGCCAGGGCGCCGCCGTAGGTGAGCCCGGCATCGCGGGCCAGATCGCGAATGAGCTCCCGGTCTTCCTCGGCAGCGTCGGGGGTCTGCTCCTCGCCGCTGGGTTCCGGGGCCAGTCGCACCTTGCCCGGGACCACCGCCCCCTCGGCAAGCAGCCTCTCGGCCTCTTCGCGGTGCTCGACGAAAACCGCCTGCCCCCGCTTGCAGATGACCCGCGACTGGCCCAGCCTGCGCGTCACCGGGCGGGTCGCCGTGTACCATGCCATGAAGTACCTCCTCGAAAGGCGCGCTCCGAGGCCCCGGGGGAAAGGAGCAGAAAGCCCCGAGACCCCGGAACGCGGATCGTCACGTCACGCTCTCACGCCAGGGGTGTCAGCTCCCGGCGCCGGCGAGGATGGCGAAGGCCCGCTCGAACATGGGCCGGCCGCCGGCCAGGGCGTCCACCCGGTAGGCGATGCCGCCCTTCTTGAACTCGGCGTGCTCGCTGCGGGCCACGGCGATCTCCTGCTCCAGCACGAACCAGTAGTGGAGCAGGTTGCCGAACACGATGTCGCCGGCGGTGCCGATGGCCGAGCACTGGTGGCTGACGAAGTAGGGGACGTTGGCCAGGCGGTTGTACGGCCCGGCCCCGGTGTTGGCGGTGAAGAGGGGACGCCCGGTGGTGTCCTTGGTCCCCTCCAGGGCCTCCTCGACGCCATCGGCGATGGCGAAGGTCGCCCCGCCGCGGTGCTGGGGCTTGACCGCGTGCTTGAGGCCCACCAGGTCATCGTAGGTCACGGTGCTCGCGGTCTGCCTGGTCACGGTCCGGATGCCGTCCATGACCCGGATGCCCAGGGGCATCTTGACGCCGGTGCCGTGCATGTTGGCGTGGTCGAACTTGGCCGTGAGCGCCTTGCGCAGCTTGTCCACGAGCTGGCGCTCGAAGTCGTACCGGTCCCGCGAAAGCAGGACCTTGGTGATTGCGGTATAGGCCTTGAGGGGGTGGCACGTGATGGTGATCTTCTCGATCTCCATCTCCGTGTCCGGGGCGTCGGTGGCCTCGTCGGTCCACTGGACCGCGACCCCGCCGAACTCGTTGTCGTCGTCCTGCTGAAGCCTCGCCTCGACCAGGCTCCCGCCCACGGTGGTGTGCTTGCTCACCCGCAGGAACAGGCTGGGCTCGTCGGGGGGCAGTTGCAGGATCTGGGTCCCGTAGTCGGGATAGACCAGGTTGGCGCGGCCGCCGGAGTCGTCATCGTCCAGGCTGGTCATGGGCAGGGCCTTGCCCACCAGCCCCGGGAACATCCCCGCCACGATGCTCTTGGGAATCACCGCCTGCGGGGTGTCGTCCACCAGCAGCTCGCGGGTGGTCGGGCGCAGCGCCTCCAGGGCCTGCCCGCCCATCCCCTTGCCGCCGGCGCTCATGAACTGGAAGAAGAGCTCGCGCTTCTCCAGCTCCTTGCGCTT
Organism: Armatimonadia bacterium; assembly: GCA_014730065.1. Classification (GTDB taxonomy): domain Bacteria; phylum Armatimonadota; class Zipacnadia; order UBA1398; family UBA1398; genus UBA1398. Next base: position 2,960 of record WJIW01000041.1, read on the forward strand.
GCGGTCGGTGGCCTCGGCGGCCAGGCGCTTCTCGATGGGCTGCTCGCCCTGATCGCCCGCGTCGGGCTCGGTGCCCGAGAGGTCGGCGCCGGGCGGGGGGACCGCCTTGGTGAGCGAGTCCACCTCGCCGAGCAGACTCTTGGTCTTGCGCTCGGCCTTGGCCTCGCTGATGGCCTTTTCCAGCTTGGTGGTGAGACCGTCTCGCTCGGCTACGGCCTGCTCGTAGGCCTTGGTGGCCGTGGCGAGGCCGGCTTCGTCGCCTGACTTCTCGGCATCGGCCAGCATGCCCGAGACGGTTTCCAGCTTGGCGACGCTCTTCTCGAGCGCCTCACGGAGTTGCTTCAGATCCTCCATCGTCCTTGGCTCCCATGTGCAGGGGCTCTCCCTCCAATTCGAGGAGAGCCGCTTCCACGAGGGCCAAGCTCGCGCGGGCTTTGGCAAGCTCCGCGTCCCGGTGCCCGGCAGGCGTGCCGACGGGCGGCCGGCCGGCGCTTCTCTCGCTGTCGTCCGAGGATCCCTCGCGGTCCGGGGCGGTGGGGGAATCCCCCTCGCTCTCGGGTGCTTGGGTGTCCTTGGAGAGGACGGCGAGCTTCACGCCAACCAGCTTGGCTTCCACTACCCGGCCCGACTCCTTGCGGACCGGCACGTATTCCAGTTCCACGCGGGGACCGCCGGCCCCCGCCTGCTCGATCACGACCGGGAACTTGCCTCTGGCCCGGTCGCTGAACGTCTTCTTGAACGCTTCCTCGGGCAGCGGCAGAGACAGCGCCCCAGCCGTCACCGTGAGCGTCTGGCTCGAGGTCTGCTCGGGGGTCGTGGCGCTCTTGCCGCGCATGGCCGCGCCGCAGTCAGGGCAGGCGACCTCCGAGCACGGCGCCCCCTTCTCGTGGGGGACCTCCTTGCCGCACTCCGGGCACACGCAGACGCTGGCCCCGCCGTCGCCCTGCCTCTCTCCCCCTTGCCCCTGACCGTCGCCACGACCCTTGGCCACCGGGGGCTTCGCGCCCTTGGCGTCGTCGTGGCTGTCCGAATCCTCGGGAGTGTCGGCAGGGGGTTCGCCGCCGGCGGGGCTGTCGTCACCCTGGGGAGAGTCACTGTCGCCGGCGGGTTCCTCGGTCTGCTCTGGCTGCCCGGAGTCTTC
>WJIW01000347.1 GCA_014730065.1 Armatimonadia bacterium
GATAGCAGCATGGAGCGGTGGGTAACCACCAGCGTGGACTCCTACGATCTGGCGGACTACCAGTACCTCGATGAGGGCGTGTGGGCGCAGCTCGACATGCCGAGTTCACCGCTCGTGCGTTTCGCGCTGCGGTTCCTCGATGGGGACAGCACTGGTGGCTTCGCGGCCTACGTGAGCGACGAGGAGTAGTGGATCTCCATGGCTGACACGGCTGACACCTACGAAGAGCCGATCCCGATCCCCCCTCCTCCTGGCGGCGGTGGGGGGGATGATCCCGTGCCCCTACCTCCTCCGGGCGATGGTGGCGGGGGAGGCGTAGGCGACGAGCCCTTCGACACCACATGCCGGCTCATCACGAGCATGGCGGGGTTCTGGCTGGAGCCATACACTGGCGGCCCACAAGTGCCCATGCCGGGTGCTTGGGTATATGAGGTGTTCGGCTTCGGCGCCCGCGGCGATGTGATCGGCACTTCGGCCTCCCTGACCCCACTGCAGCTCGCTGGCTACAGCACCCTTGAGACACCAGTAGGGCGCCCCGTGGAGGCCCGGTGGGGGTTGGCGATCAAGCTGGCTCCATTCGGCTATTCGGGGCTCGCTGGCGACAACTACGTGCTCTACCCGTGGTATCCGCAGAGCCCGATCACCGACGGCGTCTGGATGGCCTACCAATGGTGGCGTGTGCTGGGCGCTAAGATCCAGGCCGTCACGCCCCGGGCGCGTCATGTGCAATGGTGGGACGCTGAGGAGAGCGAGACGTGGTACCACCACGCCCCGATCGAGGAGATCGTCGACGGCATCGAGTGGATGATGCAGAGCGCAGGCAACACGATGCCGAAAACCGTGACGCAGTACTTGACGCGGATCCCCGTCGCTCATGTTCCGGAGACCAATGGGGCGAAGCTCGTCACCCTGAAGGATGCCGATGGCTCGGTCAGCACTTGCCACAATCCCCTCACGGCGAACGTGATCGGCGACGGCACAGGCGAGATCGAGATTACAGTGAACGGGAGTACCACGATTGCGGCGGCCACGGCTGGCCAGGCCGCCTCGTTGCGCATACTGCCCGATCAGCGGTTCCCCTATCCGGCCACCGGGGCCGTGGACCATGGCGACGGCACGACCCAGCCGTGGAATGTGGTGGTGGACGGCGAGGTCTGGAACGGCAGCAAGGTGTGGAGTGAAGCCGGCACCTACCGCGTGTATGCGGTACAGGAGACCGCTTGGGGTGATGTGCGCAGCAACGTCGTGACCGTGCATGTGGCGCCGCCTACCCTGAACGACGGCACGGTGCTGACGGTGAACGGTGCCGTGGGCACCGTGAAAGTCACGGCGGGGGAGGCGGCCGATCTCTCCGTGACACCGAACTCGTCCTACGGGTCAGCCCCCTACAGCGGCACCGTGTACCACGGCGATACCACCGATCAGACGTGGAGCTCCGCTGATGGCTCTGCGTGGACGGGCAGCAAGACGTGGACAACCGAGGGTGTTTACCAGGCGTACGCGGACTTGGATCAAGGGAGCAGCGACCCCATTGCTGGCAACACGGTGGTGGTCATAGTCGAGCCTGCTGTGACCGATGACCCCCCATCGGTGAGTTGGGTGGAGCCCTCGGATGGCGGAACGATCTCCCGGAAAGCGAAGCTCGAGGTCCAGGCCACCGACGACCGAGGGATCGATCGGGTGGAGCTGTACGCTGACGGCGTACTGCTCGCATCCATCCGCCAACCCTACGACGGCATCGATCTCTACCGGTACTTCTGGAATACCTTGCCGCAAGCGAACGGGCAGTACGTCCTGAAGGCGGTGGCCTACGACACCGCTGGGCAGACGGACGAAGCCACGATCCTGGTCTCTATAGGGAACGACCTGGTCTCGGGCACCAAGCTGTGGGTGAGCCCACTTCAGCAGAGCTCCACCCAGGATCTGATCAGGGCCATGCTGCTCTTGGTGGATTACGCGCCGCCCAGCGTGCCCGAGCGCACATTCCGGATGGATGTCACGGTGAACACACCGGGGACCACGCTACCCACCCTGAGCAACCTTGGCGGGGAGTACGTCCTCGCGCCCCTGCGGCGTCGGATCGACCTCGAGCCCAAGGACCCTCGGTTCGACTGGAATCCCGCCTCGGGCACCGCCAATGTCACGGGTGGGCACGTGATCTACAACGACTATTCGGCGCGGGTTGCCATCTACTTGACCCCGATGCTCAGCTACCTGGAGCACAAGACGGCTGGCGATGCGGTCCGAGCGATTGTAGCCATCCGGCCCAACTCAGGTCGCACAAACCAGTTCATCAGTGGTGGGTGGACTACCGGATCATATGGCTACGACGGTGTCTCCACCGTCACTGATGGCTCCAGTTCGATGGTCCCCGGCGAGGAAGTCAAGGACGGCGACGAGGACGCCCTCAAGGCATGGCTGACGGACGAGAAGTACTACTCCCTCGTCACAGCACCAGGTCGGAACTACATCTACCGGCTAAGCGCGGACAACGCCTGGGAGCTCATGTACGACTTCGGGCGCGCAATCGAGGCATGGATGCGTGCCCAGGGCCCGCGCCGCGATGCACCGTATGACGACACGTACTTCGGTGCCTACGGTGCCTACACCGCACAGGGCTTCCCGCTCGACGGCTGCCTTCAAGATCCCGAGGACTGGATCGCGACGGACATGGCCGCGATGGGCGACCGGTTAGTCGTCGCGATGAACGCCACGGATGGCAGCCGGGGCGAAGCGCTCATCCTCGATACGACTAAGTTCCGGCTCGATCCTGCGAAGCAGGCCGATGCCTACTACCTGGACGCCGACTCCATGCCCTACCGCATCCGCCTGGATCCGTTCGCACCGCTCAGCATCAACTGTGTGGAAGCAGAGCGGCCGACGATTGGGGCGCAACAGGAAGCGGCACAGTTCGCGGGGTTCACGGGGCATCTCGTGGGCGAGGAGCTGACAGCCATCGCTGAGGACAACCTGGCGGCGTTCACAGGGACTAGCGGAGGCGGCAACAAGGCCTGGCTCGGGTGCTCGCGAGCCACAGGTGGCATGCTCCTTGAATGGGATGGGGAGCGCCTCCAGATGATCACCGATCAGATCGAGGAGATCACGTGCCTGTACTCCGACATCGGGTGGCTCCAGGGAGAGAGCGACGGCGGCACAGGACTTACAGGTGACCCGGTGCTTAGCCTCACCGGCGAACTTGAGAACACCGTGAGGCAGCAACTCTCGATGGTGGGTGCAGGTGGTAGTAGTTTCACCAACATCTACCCGGCGACGTTGTGGATCGGGACAAGGCATGGTCGCGTATATCGCCTCGATTCCACAAGCAACACATTGGTCTTGGAGCTTGAGACGGGAGACACCGAGATCACATGTATTCGCCGGTTCGCGTTTGATATGACCGACGAGGAGCTCGAGGACATATACGGGATCCACGACGGTGACGAGTTGAACGATGACGAGGCTCGGTGGGCCTACTCACGGGTCAATGCCCAGAAGCAGGGCGATGGGTTTCTCTACGTGGGTGCGGGTCCCAGCGGACGGGTCTTTCGGCGCACCCATGCTGAGACCCCGAGTGAGGCGTGGTCGGAGGTCCGTGACTTCGTTCAGCCCCCGTACCCCACTCATATCGGACTTTGGCGCAGCAAGTTCTTCTCCGGAGCCACCTTCTGGGGCGGTCCCGACAGTACGTTGCTGCATAGATACGACACCATCTGGGCCCGGGCTCACGAGTTCGACACCGACAAGTGCACTGGTCTGCGGTGCTTCGTGAAAGACGACGTGCGCAGGCTCTTCGTCGGCAGTGAGGACTCGGGCGTGATCTGGGAGGCGGCCCTGGCCGACGCCGACATGGCGACCGAGGGCATACGTGCTGTCGGGCTTGTCATGCTCGAGACTGGTGAGGTGAGTGACGCATGAGCGGGATCGCTACCTTGAAGCCCAGCCAACCGGCTCGACTCCTGCCGCGGCGCCCGAAGCCGTACCGGCACGAGCCGCCGTACCATATCATCCTCGGCAGCCACGGGTGGTACCGTGGCGGCGTTGAGACCATCCACGTTGAACTCGCGCGGAAGCTCCCGCGCGACCAGTTCAAGGTGTCGGTATTGGTCGCGAAGGGCGGAGAGGGCCCCGGCCTGCCCGAGGACGTCGACATGATAGTCTCGCCAGCCATGTTCGAGGGCAAGGTGCGACCGACCAGGCAGGAGGAGATGCGGGCCGGTGTTGCGGCCCGTCGCTATCTGGCCGAACTCCGCCCGGACGTGTTCGTGGGGGCTCTGGCGCATGGTGCGTTCATCGGCGCCTCCCTCGTAGTGCCTCTCGTGGTCGAGTACTGGCATGGGTGGTGTCCGCAGAATGCCCTTGAGCACAATTCGCATGCCGTCGTCGCCGTGAGCCAGTGGTCCATGGAGGTATGTGCGCAGCGCCGCCACAGCTTGCCACCGCCCGAACGTCGACGTGTGATCTACAACGGTGTCGATGCAGACCGTTTCCGGTACAGCGCGGTCGCGCGCCACCGCCTGAGGGCTGGGCTTGAGTGCGATCATCTGGTCGGTTTCGTCGGCCGGATAGCTCCAGAGAAGAACCCCGTCGAGTGGCTGCATGCGTTCGCGAGCATTCGCCGAGCGATGGCGCCCAAGCGGGTGGTGGGGGTGCTGCTCGGTGGGGAGTACCGCGCCGATGTCGCCGCCGAGACGTGGGGTGTGGCGGCGGAGTTGGGCCTCGAGCGCGGGGTGGACGTCCTGCACTGGGACGTGCCGCTAGTAGAGATGCCCGACCACTATAGTGCTCTGGATCTTTGCATGCATACGGCCAACTCCGAGGGGTTCGGCATGGTGCTTCCAGAGGCGCTCCTGTGCCGCTGTCCGGTGATCGCCTATGGGGTTGGGGGCATCCCGGAGGTGGGGCGTATGGCGGGTGACGCGATGGATGTCCTGCCGGAGGCGGATCGCCAAGGGTTGGTCGATGCCGCGCAGACCCGCCTTCAGTCCGGCCGTCTCAGCGCTCGGATGCGCGACGGTCTTGCAGACGTGTTCAGCTCCGCGCGGATGGTACGAGAGTTCTCGGAGTTCATGCTCGAGCTGATTGACGCACACGCCGATGAGGAGGCGGGGTCGTGAGCCAGTCTCATGTGCGCGGGTACCACTGCAGTTCTGCCATCTCGGTGGGCGAGTGTGTGGCCCTCGATGCCGTGACTTCACGCACCGTCATTCAGACCCAGACGGCTACTCTGGGCAGTAAGCCATGCATTGGACTCGTTGCGAGCAAGCCATCGAGTACATGGTGCCTCGTCATGTGGCATGGCCCCTTGGGCGGCTTCGTGGGCCTGACGACAGGGCAGCAGTACTTCGCTGGTGACAACGGGGCACTCGCGACATCGGGTACGCAGAGCGTCGGGGTAGCGGACTCCGACACAACCCTACTGGTAGACGTGGACAAGTAGCGAACGGAGGTTAGCCCATGCCTGCGCGATTCGAAACATACGAATGCGATACCACCGTCGCTCAGTGGATGAGCGTCGAACAGGACCCCACAGACCTACGACGGGTGATCCCCTACGCGGGCACGGGCAACCGTGCCGTGGGCATCGTGGTTAGAGTCGATAGCGACGATGGCAGGTGCACTGTGCAATGGGATGGCCCACTCCACTTCCCCGTGGGCGCGATCGATGCACTGGAGAGCTCCACGGAGCTGTTTGCGGCATCCAATGGTGGGCTGTCTACTGGGCCAGTCTCCGTGAATGTCGACGAGCCCCACCACATCGGCGAAGTCATCGAGCCATACGCGATCCAGCTTACGCCTCGTCGGACCGATGAAGGGCGCCGACAGTACCGGACCTATCGCTGCGACAGCAGCGTGCAGCCTTGGATGACCGTGGAGCTCGACGGCACGGATCCGGGCGCGTGTGTGCCCTACGCAGGCACTGGCAACCAAGCGCTTGGGATCGTGGTGTCCGTGGACCGAGACGCATCGCGATGTCGTGTGCAGTATGAGGGTCCTCTTCGCCTTCCCGTCGGGACCATGACGGCCCAGGGCGCCCAGCGGGAACTGTTCGCGGCTGCTGATGGTGGCATCTCCACGGGCGCTCTGGGGAACGGCATGACCAACGCCAATCACCTGGGCGCGATGGTCACGCACTATACGGCAGTGCTGGACGCCCCCATCGAGTGGGAGACCGAAGGTGAGACCGATGCCGCCGGCTTCTCGGGTAGCGCCACAGAGGTTGAGCTACCATCGCCCCTCTTAGGCGCTTCCAACCAGAGCGCGTTCAATGTGGCCGTCACGGGCCTACTGGCGGGTGATACCCAGATCATCTATGTCGCCAGCGGGACCGAGATCGACACGGTCGCGGAAGCGATGGCGCTCATCACCGACGCGGCGGAGGACAAGTGGTATGTGGTGGCGCTTCCGCCGGGAGACAATACCGAGGACATCACCGTCAAGGGCTACGTGTCGCTCATCGGCAGTGGCCGCGGGCCGACCCGCCTCACGGGCACCCTCACGTTGCCTGCCGACAACCTACCATGCGGGGTCCATGATGTGACGGTCGATGCCACCATGCTCGCCACCTGCCAGGAGCACCCGCTCTGTCAGTGGTCGCTCATCGATGCCGACGGCCTCTACCGCCAGCGGACCGCCACGAATCTCATGTGGGAGCTAGTGGGCATGGGCTACGACGTCGAGGTCGCGACGCTCAAAGAGCTGCGGGTGCCGCCCGACTGGAATGGCATTGTGCTCAGCTCGGTGTACATGTGGCATACCGGGACCCCGAACGGAACGTCCGGGGTCAC
>WJIW01000348.1 GCA_014730065.1 Armatimonadia bacterium
CCCGTCTATGTGTCTTGATCAGTTACGGCTACCTCGTGAGCATAGCCGATGGGCGGGGCCGGGTCTACTCGGGGAAGTACAGCATCTGCTCCATGGCGTCGTCGTTGTCGGGGTCGATGGAGAGGACCTTCTCGAACTGGGCCTTGGCGTCGTCGTATTCCCCTAGCATGCACAGCGTCTTGCCATAGTTCAGGAGGAATTTGACGCTCTCGGGCTCGAGCTCGACGGCCTTTTTGAAGGCATCGAGCGATTCCTCGAACATGCCCGTATTGAGCAGGCAGTGTCCCAGTCCCGTGTGGGCTTCTCCATCGTCGGGGAACTCAGCCGCGATCTCGGCGTACTTGGGTTGGGCGCCCTCGTAGTCGCCCGCGATCCGCAGCTTCTCGGCTTCCGCGAAGAGCGCATCTCGTTCTTGATCCGTCATGCCCGCAACCAGCCCTTGCCATTCGCGGCGCTGAAACAACCCGTCCCCGGCCGCTCGGTGCGTGGTCCGCCGGCACAAGGGATCTCCCGCGCCCACCCAAGGCAGGCGCAACACCATCCACCACTGTCTTCTCCCGTACGCCCCGCGAGGCCTTCGTGCCTCCGGCCCGACGGGCGTGCGCTGCCCGGATGCGCCCCCGGTGGTGCAGGGCACCTAGCGCCGCATCTTGCGCCGCTTAGGACGCGGGAACGGCGATAGTCTCCAACCGCTCACCAGGTTCGATACGGCGGCCGTTGGCGAAGTCCCTGCCGCTTTGCCGCTTACGCCCGGCGGGCTGGACCTCCAACAGGGCCACAGCCCCATCGCCCGCAGCCACCATCAGGGTCTCATCCTCCGTGCCCAGTACCTCGCCCGGCTCGCCCCGGCCGTCGGCGGGCTCGGCTCGCCAGAGCTTCACCATATCGCCGTCGTGGTGGGTGAAGCAACCCGGTCGGGGGTTGAAGGCCAGAATGTGATTGGCGATGTCGTCGGCGGGCTGGGCCCAGTCCACGGCGCCCTCCTCGGGCTTGATCCGGGGCGCGAAGGTCACGCCGTCGGGATCTTGAGGTGTGGGCTCAGCGTCGCCGCGCTCGATCAGGTCTACCGTCTTACCCAGCAGGTCCGCGCCGATGCCAGACAGCCGCGCCATCAGCTCGCCCGCGGTCTCCCCATCCTCGATGGGCGTCTCCTTGCTCAGGATCACGTCGCCCGCGTCGAGGGCCTCGACCATGAACTGGGTCGAGGCTCCGGTAACCTCGTCGCCGCTCCATATGGCGTACTCCACGGGCGCGGCTCCCCGCCACCTGGGCAGCAGGGAGAAGTGCAGGTTGACCGCGCCCAGTCGCGGCAGACTCAGGGTATCGGGCTTGAGGATCTGGCCGAAGGCCACGACACAATACAAGTCGGGGTCGAAATCGGCGATACAGGCCAGGGACTCGTCGGAGTTCACCGAGTGGGGCTGTATCAGCCGCAGGCCGTAGCCATCGCAGCACTGCTTCACGGGTGGCTCGGCCACATTCCGTCCCCGGCCCCGCTGCCGGTCGGGCTGGCAGACGACCATCAGCTCGTGTCCGTCCCCACGGAGTCGCTCGAGGGAGGGACGGGCGCACTCGGGCGTGCCCATGAACGCTATTCTCAGGCTCATTCCTCGGTGCCCCCTTCGTCGATGCTGTCCCGCTGGGCTCGGCGAAGCTGCTCCCGAGCTTCGTCGTGGCGGCCCAGAATACTCAGGGCCTGGGCCAGATCGGCCCGGTAGGCGGGGTTGCCGGGGTCCAGGTCCACGGCTCGCCGCAGGTCGTCCAGCGCGTCCTCCAGGTCGCCCAGGTTGAGGGTGCAGACCGAGAGGCCCACCTGAGCCGGAGCGAAGTCGGGCCACTCGGCGAGTACCATTCTATACAGCCTTCGCGCGGACTCGAAGTGGCCGGCGGCGCGCAGCCGCTCCGCCTGATCGAAGGCTTCATCCACATAGTCGGGCAGCAAAATCGGCCCTCGCTTCGGTCGTCAGGCCCCGGGGGCCGCGGTCTTGGCGGCGTGCAGCTCCTCGAAGCGTCGGTGGACCTCGGCGATGGTCACCAGCTCCGACTCGTACGTCTCCTCGTCCGCATCGGGATCCTCGACCCGGTGGAAGACCTTCACCTTGGGGTCCGTGACCCTATCCAGGAAGACGGCTCCATCGAGATGATCGATCTCGTGCTGAAGGCAGCGGGCCAGGAGCCCCTCGGCCTTCAGAACTACCTTTCGCCCGTCCATGTCCAATCCCTTGACGACCACCGAAGACGGCCGGCGCACCAGGCCCTGGACATCGGGGATGCTCAGGCAGGCCTCCAGATCCGATTCCTCGTCCCGAGAGGACCGCGCAACCACGGGGTTGATGATGGCCCCCGACGCCTCCTCCAGGTTCAGCGTGATCATCCGCAGACTCACTCCGACCTGAGGGGCGGCCAGGCCGATGCCGGGGGCCTCGACCATGGTATCCATCATATCCTGAGCCAGCTCTCGAACCGAGTCGTCGACCTCAGTCACCGGCTCGGCGCGGCGCCTCAAGACGGGGTCTCCCAGGAGTGTGATGTCGCGAATAGCCACAGGCAGCCTCCCCGTTACGGGCGATGTTTGCCGTAACTAACTACAGCAGGGAAAGGGGGTCGATGTCAATGGTAAGGGCTCCCCGGAACTCGCCGGCGGTGCCCCCCATGGCCGATCGGCACCAGGGTACCAGATCCTCGGCCGGAGCCAGCAGCTCGACGTGGAACCGGTGCATGCCCCTTAGGCGCGCCAGGGCCGCGGCGCTGGGCCCGAG
>WJIW01000349.1 GCA_014730065.1 Armatimonadia bacterium
GTGGGATTCCTTGCCCAGCTCGTAGCAGGCCGTGAGCCCCGCCGGGCCCGCGCCCATGATGACTGCTAGGGGTTCCATCGGTTCGCCTCCGCCTTTCGCCGATCAGCGCGCTTGTGTCGTCTTGTGCGCCCAACCGCCCTTTGCCCGGCGTGGGAGCGGTCCTCTTGGCCCTCAGGACTCGCGCTGCGGGATGGTCAGGCGTCGCATGGTGAAATTCCAGCAGAACACCAGTCCGAGGGATGCCGCCTTGGCGACCAGGAGCGCTACCCCCAGAACCTCCTCGCCTATATAGAGGATGAGGGCGTTCCAACCCATGCCCGCGATGCTGATGGCCCAGACCAGTATGAACTCCTTCGCTGCCGTGTGCCGGTGGGTCTTGAACACCCAGAGCCGGGTCAGGGTCGCGTTCACCGTGGTGCCCACGACCATCCCCGCGATCCCCGCGAGCTGGTAGTGAAGCCCGACCTGTTTGGCGAGGAGCCAGAGCGTCGCGGTATCGGCCGACGCCGCCACGAAGGCGGTGGCCAGATACCGAAGCAGCTCACCGCGCAGGACGGCAAAGCGCGGCTTGGCCTGGGTCGACTCATCGGACGCCATCACACGCTCCTCGGCGATGCTCATGTGGGGTAACCTCCCGTGGCGGGCGTCCAGTTCAGGACGCGTTGGAGCGCGGATACCGGCTCAGGAAAACCACTTGAGCACCTTGATGATCCCCATGTCGGCCGCTTGCTTGTGGGCGGATACGTTCTTCCGGGAGCGGATCTCATCCAGGTGGTCGTGATAGTACTTGTAGGCCTTGTAGAGCATCTCTTCGTTGGTGACGGTGGGCTCCCAGTCCAGCTCGGCCTTGATCCGCGAGGTATCGAACACGAAGCTCTCGGCGATCATCTTGTACTGGTAGGGCCCCAGGGGCGAGAGTTTGAGGGCGTAGGCCAGCTTCATCATCGCAATGGCCGGGCCCTTGGGCAGCCGGGCGACCCGGGCCTTCGTCCCGGCCTTGTCGATGACGTACTCGTAGACCTCCCGGAAGCTCTTCACATCGTCCGAGCCGATGTTGAACACCGTGTGGGGGCCATCGTAGTCGAGGGCCAGGATGCATGCCGTGGCCAGGTCCTGGCCGTAGATGAACTGATAGCGGTTATCGCCTCCGCCCACGACCCAGACCTTCCGGCCCTCATCGATGAACTCGAAGAGGATCGCCAGGAGCCCTAGCCGGCCCGCGTCCATGATGGTCGGGCACCGGATGGAGACCGACTTGACGTCATCCTGGTACTCCTCCAGGACCTTCTCAGCCTCCCACTTGGACTTGCCGTAGATCTCGACGGGGTTGGGCGCGTCGTCCTCCCGCACCGGCCGGTCGAAGGCCTCTCCCCAAAGGCAGTTGCTCGAGGTGAATACGATCTTGGGGATGCCCTGGTCCCGGGCCGTCTCGGCCACCGCGCGGGTGCCCTCCACATTGGAGCTCCAGAGGAACTCGTGGTCATGGTGACCGTGGGCGAGAATGGCGGCACAGTGGAAGATGCCCTCAAAACCCGCGTCCTCGCAGGTCCGGTTCATCAGGTCTCGATCGCGAATGTCCCCCTGGATACTGTCCAGGTTGGGATGGGAGAACTCATCGGCTTCGAGGTCGACGCTCGTGCAGCGGAAGCCCTCGTCGAGTAGCCGGCGCTTGAGCAGATCGCCGAAGAAGCCCGCACCGCCCGTGATCAGCACGTTTCTCATATTCGAGCACCCCAAACGGGAGTATACCCACGTGAGGAGGGAGTGTCTACGCGGCTAGTCCCCGTCCCTCCATGCAGGCGGCCCAGCCGCGCCACCCCCCCGAGGAGGTAGCCCGGCGACCCTATGGGAACTCCTTGCCACGAAAGGCGCCTCCAGCAGCCGGCTTGTTGGAAGGGGTGGCCCCTATGCCACAGGCGGAGCCGCGCTCGTTGACGCACGATCTCAGGGACCTGGCACCCGTGCTCCTCGTCGCCGTGCTGGCCCATGTAGCCGTCCTTGTGATCATGCCCTCGGGCTACGGACACCCCGACGCCGAGCAGTACGATGCCCTGGCCACCACCCTCTCCCGCCATGGGGAGTACTCCGTGGCGCCGGGCAAGGAGATGCCCGAGCTCCTGCGCACGCCCGGGTACCCGGTGCTGGTCGCAGGCTTCTACGAGGTTTTCGGCGAGACGCCCCTGCCCGTGTACATCCTGCAGAGCCTGGCGGCTTTGGGCCTGGCGTGGCTGACGTACCGCATTGCCCTTCGGGTGGAGTGTCCCGCCCCTCGGCTGGCCGCCCTCTTCACGGCGCTGAATGGCAACCTGGTCTTCTACTCCAAGGATCTCATCACCGAGACCCTGAGCATCCTGCTGCTGCTGCTCTCGCTGTGGTGGCTCTACTACCGGCCCAACTACTGGAAGGTGCTGGCATCGGGACTGATCTTCGGGATCGGGACGATGATGAGGCCCTCCTTCCTGGCCATGGTGCCTCTCGTCTGCGTCCTGCTCGTTATCTACATATGGAGCTCGCCGTGGCGCCGGCTCGCCGTCGCCGGCCTCTGGATGGTCCTGGCGCTAGCGGGGCCCGCGGCGTGGGTGGTGCGGAACTACGCCATCCTGGAGCGTCCTACCATCACCACACTCACGGGTATCCAGGCACTGACGTACGAGGCCAGGGTCGCCGCGGACATCCACCATGCCCGGCAGGACGGCAAGCTCGGCGAGTACCTCCTGGGCCGGATCAAGGGAGAGTCCCTGGGCGGCAGCGACTTCTACCTCACGAATGAGGAGTACCGCCAAGTGCTGACCCAGGTCGGCGTGCCCGAGCATGTGCCCGAGTGGGCGTGGGACGGCCCCCCGGACCTGGATTACGGCAAGTACGCCAAGAGGGTCATCGACCGCTACCCGGCCGACTATGCCATCGGCGTGGCCTTCGGCTGGTTCCGGGGGCTGAGCTCGGTGTCGCTATCGGCGGCCAAGGGCCGGCTACCCAATGTGTGGGAGACCCGCCCGGGCAAGTGGGGCCTGATCGGCTATATGGGACTGTACTGGCTGGTGAGCTGCCCGCTGGCCCTGGTTGGGCTCATCGCCGTGCTGATCCGGCGGAGAGGCGGCCCGCTGAAGAGCTTCGCGTGGCTGACCCTAGGCGCCACCGCCCTGGTCATCGCCGCGGCCATGACCCAGGGAGCCGGCCGGTACCGCACGACGGTGGAGCCCTTACTGGTGATCTACTCGGCTTGGCTCCTGCACTGGCTGTGGGCGAGGCTGAGCCGAGGCCGGACCTCTAGCCCCAGCCACGGATGAGGAGGACGCCGGCGACCACGGCAGCGGCGGAGCCGATCCGGAGCACACCTTGGGCCTCCTTGAGGAGGGCCACCCCCGCCACCGCCGCCAGGATTACCGACACCGACCGGGTCGGGGTCACGTACGCCGTCGGCGCGAGCTGAAGTGCGAGCAGGTACAGCACGTAGCTGCTGGTGTCGAGCACCGAGCACGAGAGGTACATCCGCCACTCCTGGTGCCAAGCCCTCGCGATGCGCCGTCTCCCGTGGCGCCAGATCTGCCATGGGATCAGTACGAGCAGGCTCACGCCCACACCCACCATCAGGAAGATCAGCGGGTGAGCCTTCCTCACGCCCACGGCGTCGTTAACGCCGTACACGGCGATCATCAAGCCCACCAGGCAGGCGAATAGCGCGCCAAGGAGCGGATCGGCATCCTCGGTCTTCACGCCCCGGCCCGCGGCGGCGGAGATCACCACCACCGCCGATAGGATCAGCCCGACTCCCACCACACCCATGCCCGTGAGCTTCTCGTGGAGGATCACGAAGCCGCCCACCGCCGCCAGCGCCGGCCCCACGCCCCGGGAGATGGGGTAGACGACCGAGAGGTCGCCATGCTCGTAGGCGGCGGACATGAAGATGAAGTACCCCGCATAGCAGAACCCACTCAGCACGGCATGGGGGATGAACTCCAGGGACTCGGGCGGTTGGAGCCGCCAGGCGATGGTCCCGGCGATGGTGAGCATGATCCACGAGGCGATGGACTTGTAGACCGGGAAGGCCTGTTTGTCCTTGGCCTGTTTGTAGAGGTAGTTCCAGTAGGCGTGGACCGCCGCCGAGGTGAGTACCAGAAGTAGGGCCGCCGAGGACACTCTCTCACTCCAAGCCGGGGAGCGACGCGCGCTCCGACCGAGGGCGGCATGTTACCACGCCCACGGCCGCGGCTCTAGCGGGAAGGCCTGGCGGCGGAGCTCGCGGAACCTGAATGTGAGGGGCCTGGGGGCGACAGCACGCCCCGATACACACACGGGCGCCGGGAGGAGATATACCTTGGACAACATCTCGAGACGCGACTTCATACAGAAATCGACGGGAGCGGCGGCGGGTCTGGCTGCGGCTGGATCGCTGCTCGCCTTCGGCCGAGAGGCGATGGCTCAGGGCGAGGAGCTGCGCGTGGCGGTGCTGGGCATCAACGGCCGGGGCGGCTCACACATCGGAGCCTTCACCCGTATCGAGGGCAGCCGGGTCGTCGCCCTCTGCGACCCCGATGAGACCCTCTTCGAGAGCCGCGCCGCGGCCGTGACGAACGCGGGCTACCCCAAGCCCAAGTTCTACCCCGACATACGCGACCTGCTCGAGGATGACGAGATCGACGCCATCTCCATCGCCACACCCAACCACTGGCATTGCCTAGCGACCATCTGGGGCTGCCAGGCGGGCAAGGACGTCTACGTCGAGAAGCCGCTCTCCTGGGGCATCTGGGAGGGTCGCCAAGCGGTGAAGGCGGCGCGCAAGTACGGCCGGATCGTGCAGGTCGGGACCCAGCGCCGCTCCGATGGCCGCTTCCGCGATGCCGTGGCCCGCTATCGCCGCGGCGATGTGGGCACACCGGTGATGGCTCGGGCCACCTGCTACAAGCCCCGCCCCTCCATCGGGTACCAGCCCGTGGAGGATCCGCCCGCCACCCTTCACTGGGACGTCTGGAAAGGCCCGGGGCCCGATGTGCCCTTCCACCGCAATCTGGTCCACTACAACTGGCACTGGTTCTACGACTTCGGCAACGGTGACCTGGGCAACCAGGGCGTCCATCAGATGGACGTGGCTCGCTGGGGAATCGACAAGGCCCTGCCGGTGCATGTGAGCAGCACGGGCGGACGCCTGGGCTACGATGACCAGGCCGAGACCCCCAACACCCAGACATGCAGCTTCCAATACGACGACGGTACCATGCTCGTCTTCGAGGTGCGCGGCCTGCCCACGGCCGAGGAATCGGGCGGACGGATCGGCAATCAGTTCTATGGCTCCGAGGGCTGGATGTCCGAGAATGACGGGTTCCAGGCCCACATCGGCTACAACGGCGAGGTGCAGGAGTTCGATGGCCCGCTGCCGCCCGTTGGAGGCGCCGGAGCCGACGATCACTTCGCGAACTTCGTCAAGGCCGTCCGGAGCCGCCGGGTCGAGGACCTGAACGCCGACGTCCTGGAGGGCCACTACTCGGCCGCCCTGTGCCACCTGGGCATGATCAGCCATCGGCTGGGCCGGGCTCTGGAGTTCGATCCGGAGAAGGAGGAGTTCGTGGGCGACGACGAGGCCAACAGCATGCTGCGCCGGCCCTTCGGCGGAGTTACGCGTTCGGGCTCGGGGCTGCGGACAAGGGCATTCGAGGTCCCCGACGTGGTCTAGCGGCGAGCTCAAGTCACCCTAAGAGCGAGGCGATGCCGCGTGGGCGGCTGGCTGCGCCGGGCGAATCGAGGGATTCGACGGCCCGGCCGAATCATCGTTCTCTGGTTGACAGGGATAAGGCTTGGCCGGGCCGAATAGGGCATCGGTTGAATGGTCACGTTGGGGCCAGTATACTGGCGGCCAACGAGGCCCCTCAAGCGGCGAAAGGAGCCGGACATCATGGCCGTACCCATGCGTCTCGTCGCGATCGTCGCGGCGACGCTTCTCCTGGCGGCCTTGCCTGCCAGCGCAGCCATCGAAGTGTCCGTGGAGAGTCACGGCGCCACCCAGGTGGTTAGCGGCACTACTTCCGTGACGGTGACGGGGGTATCGGACCCCGACGGGTACGTGATCATCCGTGCCGGCGGCCAGTACGTGGGGGCCGTGAGCTCGCCTTACTCCCATCTGTGGGACACCCGCTCTGTGGATGATGGCAACATCACCCTGGAGGCTACCGAGGTCAGCGCCGACGGGGAGGAGCTCTCCTCCGATTCCCTTAGCCTCCGGGTGGAGAACTCCGCCGAAGTGGCTGGCCCCGTGTCTCTGGAATGGGGCGTGGAGTCGGGCGATATCATCGACACCACCATCACCGGCACGGGCGACCTCATGGACGCCATCACCTTTGGTCACAAGTACGTGCCGATTCGGCTCCTCCGGGCCCTCGGCTGCAGCA
>WJIW01000350.1 GCA_014730065.1 Armatimonadia bacterium
CGCGAACGGGCTTCAGGGGCTGGTGGACGTATGCAAGGGCAAGGTATGCGTCGATCTGGACCTCGACCGCCAGCTCTTCCCCTTCGCCACACCCCAGCAGGTCGATGATCACATCAAGGAGTGCGTCACCGAGCTGGGCTCCCCCGAGGGCGGGCTCTGGCTGAAGGCCGAGTGCGGCCCCGACGTGCCCCTGGTGAACATCGAGGCGGTGTGCACGGCTATGGAGCGGTATCGGGACATGTACTCTGCATAGCGGCGGCCCTGCCGGGGCGGTCGTCGCTGCCCAGCCGATACACATGGTAAGATTCATGCCGACACACAATCTGAACACGAGGGGACCACTTAACACATGCAGTCGAGATCTCTAGGACAGTCGGGAATCCAGGCGTCGGCCATCGGTCTGGGAACGTGGGCCATCGGAGGCGCCTGGTGGGGCGGCACCGATGAGCAGGACTCCATCTCCGCCATTCAGGCAGGCATCGATGCGGGCATCACGCTCGTGGATACGGCGCCCATGTACGGCCAGGGGCTCTCGGAGGAGCTCGTGGGCCGGGCCATCAAGGACCGCCGCGACCGTGTCGTTCTGGCAACCAAATGTGGCCTGATCTGGTGGGACACCAAGGGGGACCACTTCTTCGACCGCGACGGCCTGACGGTCCACCGCTACCTCGGCCCCGAGAGCATCCAGAAGGAGGTCGAGGATAGCCTCCGCAGGCTCCAGACCGATGTCATCGATCTCTACCAGACCCACTGGCAGGAGACCACCACTCCCATCGCCGACACCATGGCCAAGCTCCTGGAGCTCAAGGACCAGGGCAAGATCCGGGCCATCGGCGTGAGCAACGTGGAGGTGCGGCATCTCGACGAGTACCGAGCCGTGGGACCCGTGGACAGCGCCCAGGAGAAGTACAGCATGCTCGACCGCAAGCTCGAGGATGCCGTACTGCCTTACTGCCGCGAGCATAACATCGCCATCCTGGCCTACTCCCCCATGGAGCTGGGCCTCCTGTCGGGCAAGATGACGCCCGGCCGGGAGTTCGAGGGCGACGACCTCCGCAAAGACAACCCCAAGTTCACCGACGAGAACATCAACAATGTCAACGTCATGCTCAAGGAGTTCGAGCCCATCGCCCGCGACCACGACCTGACCATCGCCCAGCTCGTCAACGCCTGGACCTTCCACCAGCCGGGCATCACCCATGTGTTGGTCGGCTCCCGGAACCCCGGGCAGGCCCGGGAGAATGCCAAGGCCGGCGAGGCCAAGCTCAGCCCCGACGAGCTGAAGACCATGTCCGAGATCATCGACAAGCACCGGCCGGGACTAGCCTAAGACCGGCATCCGGGGGCGGCTTCGGCCGCCCCCATCAGCCCTCTGCATTTGACATATAGCCCATGCCTTGTTACCTTAAAGATATCAATCAGGTCCCTCTTTTCCGCACGCACCACCCATCACCGGAGGGGCTCCTGAAAGGAGTCACCGATGGAGAATCCAAGCTCTTCGGCAACACCGCAGCCAGATCAAGGATCCCACGTGCAGGAGCAGCAGAGCCTTGCCGGGATCTTCGAAGGTGAGATGACGGAGCCGTGGGAGGGCGAGTTCGAGCTGGTCGACTTGGACGAGGGCGACATGGCCTACCAGCTCCACGAGCTGCGCCCAATGGAGCGGCTTCTTCCCTACGCCGACGGCACGATCCGTAAGGACGCCCTTGTGGTAGGCCGCCTGCCCAACCACGCGGCGACGGCGGTCAAGCGCGCCTTCGACGAGAAGTACCGCGTCGATGCCGACGTGGTCAGCGTCGACCGCTCGGGCCCCACCGTCCGAGTCCGTCTCCGCATCTTCCAGTAGGCCGCGCGCCCTGTGTAGCCCCCGCGCCTTATCCTCCCTCCCCGACATTCGGGGAGAGAGTTAGAGAGAGGGGCACCACCGACAAGGGGGCCTTCCCTCTCCGCGCGCCGAACGGCTCCATAGCGGGCGAGGATTGAGGATGGGGTCCGATCCCGTCCGCTCCCGGTGACCATCTCCGCACATAACGCACCCCCCTGTAGTCCCCCCGCCAGGTTGCGGGGGGACGATCGCGTACCCCCCATTGGGGTAGCACGGGGCGTCCCCGCCCCGTGCGTAGGATCGCGCCGATGCCGGCCTGCCTAGTGTGTTGGCGCGGAACGGGGCACCCCACCCAAGCGTAGGATACCGGGTAGCGCGCGCCGAACCCTGAGGACCAGGTGGTGACAAGGTGACTCCACAGGAGTTTCAGCGTAAGTGGCAGGGGCATTCACTATCCGAGCGATCCGCATATCAGCAGCATTTCCTGGATCTCTGTGACCTTGTGGGGCATCCCAAGCCGGCGGAGGTAGACAAGGATGGCTCCTGGTTCTGCTTCGAGAAGCATGTGGTGAAGCAGTTCGAGGGCAAGGGGTTTGCTGATGTATGGAAGCGGGACTTTTTCGGCTGGGAGTATAAGGGGCCCCATGCCGACCTGGAGAAGGCACTCCAGCAGCTAGTCCTATACCGGCGCGACCTCGGCAACCCGCCCCTGCTTGTCGTCTGCGATACGGACATCATCCGCGTCCACACCGACTTCACCAACACGGCTAACACCGTGTACGAGATCACTACCGACGACATCGATGACCCCGCCAGGCTGGACATCCTCCGCAAGGTCTTCTACGAGCCCGAGGCCCTACGCCCGGGCCGGACACCCGACCAGATCACCCAAGAGGTGGCCTCGCGGATCGGAGGGGTCGCCGTCGCCATGCGCGAGCGGGGAGTCGACCCCCACCTATCGGCCCATTTCCTCATGAAGCTCGTCTTCTCGCTCTTCGCCGAGGACATCGGGCTCCTCCGCCGGGGCTTGGTGACCGACATCCTGGAGCACACCAAGGACGATCCGGACACTCTGGAGGAGATCCTGGGCGAGCTCTTCGGGGCCATGGCTACAGGCGGCCGGCTGTCGTGGGAGCGCATTGACCACTTCAACGGAGGCCTGTTCGACGACGCCTTAACGGTGCGGCTGGAGCCCTCGGAGATCGCCGCACTGGCGACCATCGCTAGGGACGACTGGAGCCAGGTCGAGCCCGCCATCTTCGGCACCCTCTTCGAGCGTGGCCTTGACCCGAGTCGACGCGCCCAACTGGGGGCGCACTACACTTCCAAGGAAGACATCCTCCTGGTCATAGAGCCCGTGCTGATGAAGCCGCTACGTGAGGAGTGGGAGCAGGTCCGGGCTGAGTGTGACGAGCTCGCGAAGAAGGCCTCAGGGGCGAAAGACGCCGGAGCGCGGACCCGTGCCCGCCGGAGGCTGAACGATCGGCTTCGGGCCTTCATGGAGCGGCTGGCCGAGGTGCGTGTACTCGATCCAGCTTGCGGCAGCGGGAACTTCCTCTACGTGGCCCTCAATAGCCTCAAGGACCTGGAGCTGGAGGTCATCCAAGCGGCCTCGGATTGGAGCGCTGAGGTGCCATTCCCCTCGGTCGATCCGGGGCAGCTCTACGGCCTGGAGATCGACACGTATGCAGTGGAGCTGGCCCAGCTTACGGTCTGGATCGGCTACCTCCAGTGGTGCCAGCAGCATGGCTTCCTGGGTTCGGATCGGCCGTTACTGAAGCAGCACGACAACATCGAGCAGCGAGACGCGATTCTTGCTTTCGACGAGGAAGGCAGTCCAGTGGAGCCTGAGTGGCCCGAGGTCGATGTGATCGTAGGCAATCCGCCGTTTCTGGGCAGCAAGAAGATCCGTGCGGAGCTCGA
>WJIW01000351.1 GCA_014730065.1 Armatimonadia bacterium
CGACGGTGGCCTCGTCCTCTCCCTGATACATGGAAGCCGTCAGGTCGGCGATCCGCTTGCGTGCCCAGAGGGAGGCGAGGGCGTCGTTGCCCTCCTCGCCGCCGGGCAATGTGACGGGGATCTCCGTCGACCACGGCTCGCCGGCGATCCGGCCCTCGACTCGGACCGTGCCGCGGCCGGAGTCCCGGTAGCGACCCACCAGGGTCACGGGCTGAGCGGAGAACAGGTCGGGGATGGGGTCGGGGTAGACGTCGACCAGATCCACGCCCTCCGTCGCCACTTCGATGTGGGTCAGGAACGGCTTGTCGATCCGCTCGTAGAACCGCTCCACGACCTCACCGGGCTCCTCGTCCTGCCGGACGTACTGGACCGTCCCGCGGCCGACCCTGGACATCTCTTCCAGGAGGAACCGGTTCACGGAGCTGCCCACGCCGAGACTGAACAGGCGGGCATCGCCCAGCTTGTCATCGATGGCGCCGAGGATCTCCGTCTCGTTTCCGATGTAGCCGTCGGTCATGAAGAACACGATGCGCAGCCGCTCGGGATCATGGGGGAAGTCCAGGGCCGCCTTGATGCCCTCGATCATCTGAGTGCCGCCCGTGCCCGCCATGCCATCGATGAACTCCAGGGCCCGGTCCACGTTCTCCGAGGTGTTGGCGACGGGCTTGTCGGCGAAGCCGTTGGCGGCGTCGCTGAACTTGATGACGTTGAAGGTATCGCTGCCGTTCATGCCGCTGACGCAGCGCTTCATCGCCATCTTGCACGTCTCGATGGGCGCGCCGGACATGCTGCCCGAGCAGTCGACGACGAAGATCATCTCCTTTGGGGTGATCTCCCGCTGGGTGTAGTCGGCCTTGGGCTGGATCATCATGAGGAAGAACCCGCCCTCGGGTCCGTGGTAGGGCAAGAAGGCGAACTCCGGAGCCTCGCCCATCACGTCGTACTTCAGGATGAAGTCCTTGTTCGGGATGGTGTCGGAGGGGTGGAGCTTGATGTCGGCGCGGGAGTCGTCGATCTCCTCCGAGGTGATCTCGTGGGAGGTGCACCTGAGGCCCTGGATCGGCACCCCGGCATTGAGGCTCACGTGGACATCGATGTCGTGGCCCGAGCGGGTGTCGGGGGTCAGAACGGGCGGGGTGATCCGCGAGGCATCGGGCACTTGATCGGTATCCGGCGCCCAGCCGCCGCCCTCCCAGGGGGCCTGCACGGGCTGGCCCGGTATGAACCGGGGCCCGACGACCATGGGGAACACGAACTCGTAGGTGCCATGGTCGTACTTCAGGTCCTGGACATAGGTGATGGTGATCTCGATCTCGTCACCCGGCATGATGTTGCCCACGGACTGGGTGAAGATGTTCGGCCGCTCCTGCTCGAGAAGAGCGGCTCGCTGACCCGCTGCGACGGCCTCTTCATACGTCTCCCGGGCTTGCTCCCGGGTCTGGATGTCGGCCCGGATCGTCCGGTCACCCACCTGCATGACCATGTCGTTGACCGCCGCGTTCTCGGGGAGCGGGAACACGTACACGGCCTCGATGGGGTCGCCGTAGGGGTTGCCGAAGGTCTGGGTCACATTCACCTTGGCGATGAGGCCGGTGACGTCGGCCTCCACATCGGTATGCTCGAGGGGGAACTGGAGGAGCCGCTTGCCGGGCTCTCCCGTCACCATCAGGGTGCCCTGGGTGACATCATCGGTCTGGCCGAGGGCCGCGCCCGTCAGGAGCAAGCTGGCCATCGTCAGGACCGCTAGGATCATGTTGCCTCGTGTCATCATCTCATCCCTCACCTCCGCTGTCTTGTCTCGCTCACGAGGGTGAGACTTCGGAGGTGGCGAGGATGTTCCAGCACCACAGGAATCGGTCAGCGGTACAAGAAGCCGCCCGGCCGGGGTACCGGCCGGGCGGGCTCCTGAGCGGATTCAGCGAGCACTCATACCCACTGGACGAAGACATTAAGAGAGGTCTGGGCGTCGGGGCCGCTGTGCGCGCCCGGCTCCTCTGTGAAGTAGCAGACATTGCGGAAGGGCTGCTTCCGGCCTCGGTAATCGTGGAGCAGCATTCTCTCCATGGCCACGGCGAAGAGGATCTCATCGGCCCCCGGGGCCGACCAGGACTCGGATCGCATCGGTAGCGCGCGCTCGGTATCCATCATGCCAGTCCCCCGTTTCTCGGGTCCGATGGGTTGCCTCGGTCCCGTGTGGCGCTTGCCGTATCTTGCTCTCACAGGGCTTATTCCCTGCATGGGGGATCTAGGCACAGCGATTTTGCGCCGTGTCGTGAATGGCGGATTCGGTGTCCGGGGGAGAGTCGGGCGGCCAGGATCACAGTCTCGCTATCGCGTTCGCCTGGCATGAGCGTGCACTGGGTCTTGCCAATCCACACCGATGGTGCCCGTGGCCAGCCAGCCGATGTCATCATCGGTGCCGTAGACCCCGTCGGGCCCCAGCTGCGTGCTGAGGATGCCGTCGTCGATAGCCCAGCCCGCCCGCTCGTCCATCGCGTAGCGTACAGGATCGTTAGTCGAACCGCCCGGATCGCCGCTCCCGTCGGTATGGATGAAGTGGGAGGGGCTGGCGACCAGGTACCCTCGCTCGTCGGGCCAGTCGTCCGACCAGTCCTCCGCCCATACCTCGGTACCGGGCGAGTGGATCGTCTGGGGCGCGGTCACAATATCGCCGTCATCGGTGAGATGCCCGCCGTTGATCACGTTGAGGGGATGGTAGGACCAGTCGGGCCGCTCGGGGGTGTTCCACTTCGGCCAGCCGAAGAAGA
The DNA here is from genome assembly GCA_014730065.1 of Armatimonadia bacterium. Lineage (GTDB taxonomy): Bacteria > Armatimonadota > Zipacnadia > UBA1398 > UBA1398 > UBA1398. The sequence continues at coordinate 2,769 of WJIW01000351.1, forward strand.
CTGTCACGCCAACCACGACGCCCCGCTCGCGCGCGTACCGCAGAGGTCACGCAGCCGCGGCCAGTAGTGGTCCGATGTGTCGCCCTCATCGAACCGGGTCAGGTCCCACTTCGGCAGCCCATCGAAGGCCCGCTCCGGGCCCTCCGACCGGGCCCATGGGGTTAGCCCGGGGTAGACGTAGCCGTACCGATCCTCGACCACCGATCCGTCCGCCTTCTGGCGCGGCGGCACAAGGGCCCATAGGTGAACGGCCCGGATGCCCCGCTCGGCGCAGTCGTCGATCCATGCCCGGTAGTCGATGTTCGCATTCTGCAGGACGCACTGGGCGCCGCTATCGCCCACCAGCCAAAGCGGCTGGCCCTGGTAGGTGATCGTGTGGCCGCTGTCCCCCACACCGAGGTCGGTGGCGGCCGCCGGCGTGAGGAGGCAGCACGTGCCGGTCATCAGCAACGGGATAAGCATCTCGAGCTTCAATGTAGGGCCCCCTGGTCGAGTCCCTGTCGCGCCTATCGGACGGGCTGCGGCCACCGAGCGTCACTTCGGCGGAAGGGATGTGATGAACTCCCCGACTAGGTCGTAGGCAGCGACCTCGTGCTTCCACGACTCGCCGTCATGCTGTAGGTAGAAGGGGTCCGATGCGGTCTGGATCACCATGTTGTACTCCTCCAGGATGACCGTTAGCTGTCCCCCGTGGCCTGCGGCATACTGAACGTAGTGGTCGCCCACGGTCGCCGACCACCACTGGTAGCCGTAGCCGATGTTACGAAAGCACCGGCCGACCTTGGCGCCCTGGACCCCACCCGAGCTGGCGTACTCGGTGTGCCGGGCCAGAGAGTCCTCAACATAGCTGGCCGGTATGATCTGGTCGCCGTCCCAGACTCCGTCGTTCAGGTAGAGCTGGCCGAGTTTCGCTGCCTCCCGCACCGTGAGGTGCATCTCGCCGCAGGCGATATGGTAGCCGTCCACGTCGATCAGCCACTCACCCGGTTCCACGCCGAGGGGCCCGAATAGCCGAGCATCGCCGTAGGTGCGCATGTCGGTCTCGGTGGCACGCTCGAGGATGATCCCAAGGAGGTTGGTGACCGTGTTGCTATAGGCGAACTGAGTCCCCGGGTCGGATACCAAGGGGAAGTCTGCTACGAGCGGGACGTACGAGCCCTGGAGAAATGTCTCCCAGAGTCTGTGGTCGGTCTCCTCCCATGGATAGCCGGTCCGCATCTCCAGCATCTGGCGGAGGGTGATTTCGTGCTTCCTGGGGTCCTGAATGCGATCGGCCACATCGGGGAAGTAGTCGATCATCTTCTGGTCCAGGCCGTCGATCGCGCCTTCGTCCAGCGCGATGCCTATCATGGCCGAGGTCCAGCTCTTGGACACGGAGGCGAGTCGATTCTTGCGGTCGGGGCCGCCGCCGTTGAAGTACCCCTCACCAATGAGCTGCCCGTTCTTGACTACGGCCAGCCCCAGGAGCTTCTCTGAGCGGCCAGCCTCGTGGTACAGCCCGGCGAGGAGGAGGGGATCGAGGCCTTCATCCTGTGGCGTAGACACGGGCCAGTCGGGCCGTAGTGCCGGCGTGAAGACCACCGCCCTCAGCTCAGCTTCAGTGGGGGGCGGCCGCAGGGCCTCGGAGGCGTCGACCATCACCTGGCCGTAGCCATCGTCGACATACACCCCCACTTGGGCGATAAGGGAATACGCCGCCCCGACGTGAGCCAGTGCCCAGCCCGCCAGCACGAACTGGCCGATGGCGATCAGCCCGAGGGCGAACTGGCCGACGCCAATCACGCCAACGGACACGTGACCGACCGCAATGACGCCCTTGGCTGGGACGGGCTTCCAGCCGTCGCGATACCTGAAGGAGATGTGGATCCACGGCAGCCCCAGGACGGTTCCCTTTGACTGCCAGCCCCAGCCACGCTCCTTGGGC
>WJIW01000352.1 GCA_014730065.1 Armatimonadia bacterium
CGCTCGGAGTGGGACCTGGCCGAGGGCGCGTCGCTGGAGCTCGCACACCCGCCCGACGACACACCGCTCCGCACTCAGCGCGTGGTCATCGAGGCCGATCACCTCATCAATCTCAGCTCCCTGAAGCATCATCCGCTCACGGGCACCACCGGCGTCATGAAGAACTACTACGGCGCCGTGACCCGGGCGTGGGACCTCCACACCCACGGGCCCTGGATGATGACCCGGACCCTCGGGCCTTGGAAGCTGGAATCGGAGCTATCCCTGGAGCTGACCGATGACTCGGGCCAGCGCGCCACGGCCACCGTGCCCGCCGGGGAGTATGAGGATGAAGCTCTCGCCAAGGCCATCGACGAGCAGGTCGAGGGGTTCGCCGTCAGGCCCTTCCGCTATCAGGGCCAGTACCTGATGGTCGCCACGGGCAGCCGGACGGCCACCCGGATGACCATCGCGGGCCCTCTCGCCGAGGCCATCGGACTGCCGACGGGCGACTGCTACCGGACCGAGATCCGCCAGACGGTCCCCGAGGTCTACGCCACCCCCGAGCTGGGCGGCAAGACTCGGTTCTCCATCATCGACGCCGTGTTGGCCCTATACGACAAGGGCCCGTACTTCGAGCCCCAGGAGTGGCTCTCCACCCCGGACCCCACACCCAACTCCCTGCTCATCGGCACCGATCCCGTGGCCATGGACCAGGCCATGACCGACATCATCCTGCGGGAGCGGGATCGGCACGATGATCTGGACGAGGGGAGCTTCGACCTCTCCTACCTGGAGGTCGCCGAGACCATGGGCCTGGGGACGCGCCGTCACCGGCTGGTGCAGGCTGCGGTGGTGTGAGGCGCGGCGGCACAATGGCGCGCGCTGACCGAGGCCACATGGGCTCCGGATCGGGTGGCTCGGGCGTCTCCGTCCGAGCCGTACTGATCCTCGCCTTGCCATGCCTCCACCGGATGGGGTATAGTTGGCGCTGGTGAGAGGCCGGTAGTGGCCCCACCGCGGCATTCTTGAGTGAACCAAGCCGCGACCTGGAACCGGACGGGAAGCACGATCAACTCCGACGTGCATTCAGTATTATCTCCCAACCAACCCCACCGTTGCCACCGCTTTGCTTCAAGAGTGCTGACCCCGCGAGATGGGCACGAGCCCGACGTCGCGCGCTGACGCGTGGCGCGAGCCGTACGTGTACCAGCTACGCCCGTAGCGCGGGAGACCACAGACTCGTTAGCTGGCGAGTGGAGAGACGTGTACCTTGAAGTTCACCAAGTTGGATCTAGACGAGCGACTCATGCGCGCGGTGAAGGCCTCGGGCTTCACCGAGATGACACCCATTCAGGAGCAGGCCATTCCCCAGGCCCTGAAGGGCCGGGACATTCTCGGCACGGCCCAGACGGGCACGGGCAAGACGGCCGCCTTCGTGCTCCCCATACTCCAGTACCTCCTCGACAATCCGCCCAAGCGCAGCAAAACCCGTGCCCTGATCGTCACCCCCACCCGCGAGCTGGCCGAGCAGGTGCACGAAGCCGTCGAGCGCCTCGGGCAGTTCACGCCCATCAAGGCCGCCACGGTCTATGGTGGCGTGGGCTTCGATACGCAGAAGCGCGCCTTGCGCAAGGGAACGGACATCATCGTAGCGTGTCCTGGCCGCCTGCTGGACCACGTTCGGCGGGGGCAGGCCGATCTCGGTCACGTGGAATTCCTCGTTCTCGATGAGGCCGATCGCATGCTGGACATGGGCTTCCTGCCCGACGTCCGGCGCATCGTGGAAGAGACGCCGAAGCAGCGCCGCACCATGCTGTTCTCCGCCACCTTCCCCTCCGAGCTGGACCGGCTCGCCAAGGAGGTACTCCACAAGCCCGAGCGAGTCGAGATCGGCGTGGCCGCGCCCGCCGAGACGGTCGACCACTGGCTCTACCCCGTCCAGCAGCAGGAGAAGACGCCCCTGCTCCTGCGGCTTCTGGAGACCCATGAGCATGAGTCGGTGCTGGTGTTCACACGGACCAAGCGCCGGGCCGACCGCCTGACCAAGCAGGTCAAGCGTGAGGGCTACAAGGCCGCCGTGCTCCACTCCGACCGGAGCCAGGGACAGCGTCAACGCGCCCTGGACGGGTTCCGCGATGGCAAGTACCAGATCCTGATCGCCACGGACATCGCCGCCCGCGGACTGGACGTGCAGGGGATCAGTCACGTTATCAACTACGACATCCCCGCCGGGGCCGACGACTACATCCATCGCATCGGACGGACTGGCCGGGCGGAGCGCACGGGAGACGCCCTGACGCTTGTCACCGCCGATGACCGGGGAACGATCCGCGACATCGAGCGATGCATCGGTGAGCCGTTGCCCGTGCGCGAGGTGGACGACTTCGCCGAAGGGGTCAAGATCCGCGCACCGCGCAAACTGCCCCAGCGCAAGTCCGCCGCCTCCCGCCGCAAGGCGCACGAGCTGAAGAAGCGGTCGGGCAATGGCGAGGCCGATACCAAGGAAGCCCGCCGGATCCCGCGCAAGAAGACGACTACACCCATCGAGAAAACGACCCCAAGCAAGCGGACCCGCCGGCCGCGCAAGAAGAAGGCCGCCGAGAAGGCAGCGAAGCCCGTGCCCGATGATCGGCGCATACCGCGCCGCCGGACGCGCAAGAAGACTGGCCGGAAGCAGAAGGCGCAAGCCTAGGCGCCCGCAGTGCTGGTACCGTCCGGCCGAGTGGACTTGTGGAAGGCCTCACCCGCGATCCGTGTATAGTAACATTGGGAATGCACGGATCGCGGAGAGGATGGGACGCGATGGAATGCCGCAACTGCGGTTACCTCATGGACCCCCTGGATGATGAGTGCCCGCGCTGCGCCAAGGCCGAAGAGCCCCAGCGCGTCGAGCAGACCAAACGGGTGATGGAGCAGGCGGGAGTCTCCGAGGCACAAGCCCGCCGAGCCCTGAAGCAGAACCAATGGGACGAGACGGCTGCCGTCAAGGCCCTGGGCGGGGGCGGAGCCGAGACCGCCGAGTTCCAGCCCGACGACGACGCCCCCGCCGCCGCTCCCACCGGGCCCGTTGGACCCGTTCAGGGCTTCCCGGCGGGAGTAGGAGGACAAGGCCCCGTGCCTCCCGTGCGCCCCGTAGCCGAGGACGAGATACCCGAGAAGCCGATATGGCAGAAGATCGCCGTGGTGGCACTGGTCGTCATCGTGGGTATCGTCGCGTTGGTAGGCGTCATCACGGTGGTCAGGGGTGTCGGGTCCGGCCCGGGGCCCGCGCTTCGCCTGGCCCGCTTGGATCACACCCAGCGGCTGGCGAAAGACGATCCCATCGTTCAGCCCTACGTGGAGCGCGTCAATAGCATCAGCGAGAAGACGGGTGAGACGCCCGGCGAGGTGGTCGACGAGGCGGAAGCCGCCTTGGTAACCCTCTCCCGGCTGTTCGAGGAAGACACGGGACTGGATGTGCTCAAGGCCATGGACGAGGCCCTTACCCCCGAGCTTGCTGCCGAGGGTCTCACCGCCGACGAAGCAGCCGGCGCCTACATGATGGGCCGGAACACGGGCAAGCTCGCCATTGGAGAGCCGCCCAACCTGATGGGGGATCTCGGCGGCGGGGGCATGACCGTCAACGATCTGGCCAATATGGATCTGTAGAGGCGGGCCACTCGAGAGGGGTGCGGGAGTATGGCTGATCGACGCGAGCGGCCCCTCGCGGGTCGCCCGGGCTGCTACTTCATGATGTGGGGCTTCCTGCTGACCGTGGGCTGGCTCCTGCTGCTTTGGGGCCTCGAGTTCTCCATCTCGGTACGCACCGGTGACCACGTCATCCCGAGCGACGAGCCCGCCCGCAGCTTGCTCGCTGGCGGGCCCATCCTCGCCGTCTGGATCTGGGCGGTCACGAGCCACCTGCGGTACCAGAGCCGCCGGGATGATGACCAGGAGCCGGAGCCGCGGGACGAGGAGCGCGACTGGGAGGCGTAGCCCAGGTCGCTAGCCCAGCAGATCCGCCAGCTCCACCCGCTCGCCGCCCGCGTCGGCCGACGCAAGAGCGCCGTAGTAGATGGCCGTCTTCGCCAGGAGCGTGGTGTGGGAGATCGGCTCCTCGCCGGTGCGGAAGAACTCCGCCATCTCGCGGAGCAGAAGCTCGTACG
>WJIW01000353.1 GCA_014730065.1 Armatimonadia bacterium
GATCTGGACCATGCGCACGTCTTCGGTCTCGGCATCCCGGTAGCGGTCGATCACGGCCTGGATGGTGTCGCCCAGGAAGAAGTACAGCAAGCCCAGCACAATCCCCGCGGTCAGGAGGATCTGGACCCAGCGAGGCTGAGGCCGGCGCGTCATGACAGGCTGTATGCGGCGAGGCATGGGCGGCTCCGATAGGGATTGGTCGCGCGGCTACCCGCTGGCGAACCGGGGGAGTCTCGGCCGGTGACGGCCAACTCCTCGGAGGACACTTCGGTCCGGGGCCAAACCATAGCACCGGAGATTCGGGCTATGCAAGCTCCCCAAGGGGCAGCCGCTCCCGAGGAGGTCTTCCATGATCGGCTGTATTGTCTCGCTGGGCGCCGTGGTCCTGCTCGGCGCACCGGGCGCCCCCCCGCCCATCGACGAGCTGCGCGGGGTGTGGACCCATGCGTCTTCGACACACGATGCCGCCGAATGTGACGCGGTCATCGCGACGGCCAAGGACGCGGGCCTGAACTGCCTTTACTGGCTCGGGTTCTACTGGGGCGGCAAGTGCTTCTTCCGCAACCCCTGGGTCGACATGCCCGACAGTGTGCCCGAGGGCTTTGACCCCCTCGACTACCTCATCCGCGAGGGCCACCGGAACGGCATCGAGATCCATGTGCGCTTCGTCAACGGCGAGAACGGATCTCGAGAGCCCGGCCCGTTCTTCAGCGCCCACAGAGACTGGGCTTTCGTCGACTCCAGGGGCGACATCAAGCTATGGTACGACTTCGCTAACCCCGAGGTGCGCCAGTTCCAGGCCGACCTCATGGTGGGCTTGCTGGAGGAGTACCCAGATCTTGATGGCATCCAGTTCGACTTCATCCGGTACGAAGAGCTGGGCGGCAGCTTCAGCGACGCCGCCATCCGGGGCTTCGCCGAGGGGACGGGCATCGTATGGGAGCCGGGCGAGCCGGCCGCCTTGCCCGCCGTCTCCGTGGTCCGGGGAAACCCCGTAGGCGAGCCAGCCACGGCGGAGGTCCACGCCCGGTTCGCGGGGGGAGCGCCGGCCATCACGACGAACACCGTCGGCGACGGCGGCGTATTGCTCCTCAACTGGCACGCCGAGCAGGGACCCTTCCCCCTCGTATCGGAGATACTCCGGCGGGCCATCGCCTTCCAGGGCGCGGACGAAGCCCCGGTGCCCCTGCTGGATCTAGAGGAGTCTGCCGAATGGCATGCCAAGTACAGTGCCCTCGCCGAGGCCGCCGTGCGGCGAGCAGGCGCCGAGGTCCGCTGGGTGGGGCCGGAGGCCTTGGCCGCCGCGCCCGCCGAGATGCCACTGCTTATCGTGCCGAACTGCTACCGGATCTCCACGGCCAACCTGGAGCGGCTGCTGGCATACGCCCGCCGCGGCGGCGACATCCTCATGCTCGATGGGCCCATCTTCTCCATCGATGATCCCCTCTGCCAGCAGCTCGTTGGGCTCCGGTCCGACGCGGGCTACCTGGCCGGTCTACAGGCCATCGTGCCCGTAACCGAGTTCCCACTCGTGCCCGTACGGGTAGCGCCTGACTCCCTCGACGCCGAAAGGTATGCCGAGCTGACCGGCCGCTGGACCGAGTACCAAGCCTCATGCATCAGTGAGCTGGTCGCCGAGGTGCACCGGCGCGCCCACGCCATCAAGCCCGATGTAGTCGTCTCGGCATGCGTCTTCCATCGGCGCAGCTCGGCCGAGGCCCGGATGCAGTACTGGCACGACTGGGTCAAGGACGGCATCATCGATCATGTGCTCCCCATGTGTTACACCAAGGACAATGAGGTGCTCCGCACCTCCATGGACGAGTGGATGGAGCTGGATCCCCTACGGCAGCACGTGATCCCCGGCTTGGGCATCTACGACATCCACGAGAACGGCCAACCGCCGACCCCGCCTCAGGTCGTGGAGCAGATCCGCATCTGCCGCGAGGAGGGCGGCTTCTCGGGGGTCGTGTTCTTCCACCTGCCATCCATCACGCCCACGCTGACCAAAGCCCTTCGGGCGGGGCCCTTCAAGAACCCCGCACCCAGGCTACCCGGGCCGTGAACGGCGGAGCGGCGGCCAGAACCCGGTTCTGGTATCATGGCCGCCGCATCCCATCCCGTGATCGTGGAGCCCAGGCGTGCTGTTCCCCACCATCGAGTTCGGCCTGTTCTTCGTTGTGGTGTTCGCCGCGAGCTGGACGCTGAGGAGCCGGCCGTCGGGCCGCAAGTGGCTGCTGATCGGTGCCAGCTACTTCTTCTACGGATGCTGGGACTGGCGCTTCACGGGCCTCCTGGCCGGATGCTCCTTAGCGAACTACCTCGGCGGCCTTTGGCTGGATGCCACCGATGATCGGCGTCGCCGGAGGCTGATCCTGGTGCTCGGTCTCGTCGTAAACGGCGGCGTGCTGGGCTTCTTCAAGTACTACGGGTTCTTCACTGCTTCGGCCCTGAACTTCTTGGCATCGGTCGGCTGGAGCCCCAACGTGGCGCTGCTGGAGGTCATCCTGCCCGTCGGGATCTCCTTCTTCACCTTCCAGGGGATCAGCTACTTCGTCGACGTCTACAGGCGGCAGATCGAGGCGTCCCGGTCCCTGGCCGATATCATGCTCTACATCAGCTTCTTCCCCCAGCTCGTCGCCGGTCCCATCGTACGCGCCGCCCACTTCCTGCCCCAGCTTCACAAGGGCCCCGACCCCAAGGCCATCGATGCCAGCCGCGCCTTGCTGCTCATCATGGGCGGACTGTTCAAGAAGACCATCATCGCCAACTACATCGGTACCGAGCTGGTCGATCCCGTCTTCCAGTCCCCCGGCGATTACGGCGGCGCCGACACCCTCCTGGCGATCTACGGCTGGGCCGTTCAGGTCTACTGTGACTTCAGCGCCTACAGCGACATCGCCATCGGTGTGGCCGAGCTCCTCGGGTTCCACTTCCCGCCCAACTTCGACCAGCCGTACCGGGCCAGCTCCCTGCGCGAGTACTGGCGCCGATGGCACATCTCCCTGTCGACCTGGCTGCGCGACTACATCTACTTCCCCCTCGGCGGGTCCCGGCGGGGCGATCTGCGGACCTACATTAACCTCTTCCTGGTCCTGCTGTTCGGGGGCCTATGGCATGGCGCCGACTGGACCTTCGTGATGTGGGGCGCGGTCCATGCCGCGGGCCTCTCCATGGAGCGCCTGGGACGGCGGGTGCTGCCTCAGCGCGAGTGGCCGCCATGGACGTATCTGATCGGTCTGCTCGCCACCTTCCACTTCGTCTGCATCGCCCGCATCTTCTTCCGGTCGCCGTCCTTCGATGTGGCCATGGAGTGCTTCCGATCGCTGGGTGACTGGGCCCAGGGCGCGACCATGGCCTCGCCCTTCGTTGTGGGCTTGATCGTGGCCGGCCTCGGCATCCACTTCATCCCCCCGCGATGGAGCGAGGCGGCCGGGCGAGGGTACGCGCGGATGCCCCTGGCCTTCCAGGGCGCGACCCTGGGCCTGCTGCTCGTTCTGCTCAGCGTGATGGCCCCCGAGGGCGTCGCGCCCTTCATCTACTTCCAGTTCTGAGGAGCCTTGTATGGAGAGCGGCGAGGCCAGGCGGTATTCGGTCGGCGAGGTGGCCCTCGTTCTGAGCGTCGCCTGTCTGGTGGTGCTGCTCCTCGACGCCCAGGGGCTGCGAGAGTGGGCGTCTGGCCTCGAGCTAGGCCCGCGGCGGCAGGTCGCCTTGGGGATCGTCCGGCCGGTGGCCGAGGCCCAGCGATCCCTCGGCCTGCACCACCCTCGAGCCGAGGCGCGGCGGTGGTTCCTCTCGGCCATCTACCCCGAGCGCACCGAAGGCTGGGATACCGAGTCTCTCCAGAGCCCCGTGGTGGCCGAGGCCCCGGACCTGGTCCTGGAGTCCGCGCCGCCGCCTGCCCGCGACGAGTCGCAGGTGGTTGGCCCGCCCCCCCCGCCGGCACCCAAGCGAGTGCTGCTGATCGGCGATAGCTTGATGGGCTGGGGCCTGGGAACGACATTGGAGCGAATGATCGATGACCACCCGGGCATGGAGGTCAAGCGCCATGCCGTCGTCTCCTCGGGGCTTACGCGACCGGACTTCTTCGACTGGTTCGCCCTGGCCTCGGACCTGCTCGGCGAGGCCAAGTACGACGCCGTGGTGGGCATCATGGGTGGGAACGACGTCCAGGCCATATCGACCGAAGGCAAGATCTACCGCCACGGAACGGACGAATGGCGGGACGCCTACGCTCGCCGGGCCCGGAGCTTCGTGGCCCTACTGGGCGCCAAGGCCGACCAAGTGTACTGGCTCGCCCTGCCGCCCATGCGGGGACGTCGCTTCCATGAGGACACTCGGGGCATCAATGCCATGTTCGAGGCTGGCTGTGCGCTCCGCTCGGACGCTCACTACGTCGAGCTGGACCCGTGGATCGGCGACGAGAGCGGCGGCTATACCACCTACCTCGAGTTCCAGGGCCGGCGCCGGCAGGTGCGCGCCAGCGATGGCATCCACTTCACGACCGGCGGCGGCCAGCTCCTGGCCGAGCGGGTGTACGAGATGCTGGTCGAGGACCTGGATCCGCCGGGCGAGCCCGAGGACGCGGGAGAGGCCGAATAGCGACCGGCCACCGTGGGCGGCGCGACCCCATCCGGCCCGCGTGCGTCCCCGTCTACCCTAGAACTCGTACGGGTGCCGGCGCTTCAGCTCCTCCACGTGCTCGCCCCGCCCGGTGGCCTTGAGCCGCTCGATGTACTTGGGGAGCTGGCCCCGAGAGTGGAGCGGCCCGCCCTCGCGCATGACCGTCCAGAGGGGATCCACGTCATCGGGGTTCTCCATCATGCGGTCCTCGTGCCACTCCTGAAGATAGCGGCATCCCTGGGCACACACGTCGGGCCGTGAATCCGCCAGGTTGCTGACCTCGTGGGGATCCTGCTCCACGTTGAAGAGCATCTCTCTGGGGTAGAGGTGGTAGAAGTCGTGGACCACCCGGATGTACTGCCAAGGGCCGAACCGCACGCTCCGCATGGCGCCATGGCAGCATTGGCTGAGGACCAGGTAGTCGTGGCCCGTGGGCGTGCCTTCGGTCAGGGCTGGGGCGTAGCTCTCGCCCTGCCACTGCGGCCTGGGATCGGCGCCGAACACCTCCGCCAGGGTGGGCGACAGGTCGAGGTTGTAGTGGAGCCCATCGTCGACGTGGCCCTGCTGCATCCCCGGCCAGCGCACGATCATGGGGATGCGGTGGGTGATGTAGTCGCTGATGCCATGCTCGCCATAGCAGTTCAGCTCACCCAAGTCCTCGCCATGATCCGAGGTCACGATGATCGCGGTATCCTCGAGCACGCCCGCCGCGTCGAGCTGATCGAGGATCCGGCCGATGTGCCCGTCCATGTAGCGCGTGCCGCAGTCGTATCCGTCGATCATCCGGCGCCAGTCGTCCATGGTCTCGACCTCGCCCATGTGGCGCGGCCATTGCTTGGGTGGATCGGAATCCCACATGCCCACCTCCCGGCAGCTATGGCCGCCGGGCAGGGAGCGATGATACTCCAGCAGCTCGGGGGTGAGCCAATCGGGAAGGGGCTCGTCGGCGAAGGGGTTGCCGAACTCCTCGGGCGCGCGGTACGGAGTGTGGGGGTCCCAGTAGTTGATGTGTAAGACCCAGTCGTCCTCGGAGGCATGCCGGCCCAGCCAGTCCATGGCCAGTGGCGTGATCTCCTCCGCGGATTCCATGCCGCCCTTGCCGGGGTTGATGCTCTCGTTCAGGCCCGCGAGGAACCACCAGGCCGAGTGCCGCTCGGCGAAGGGCGAGATGGATGCCGTGTAGTACCCCTGGGTCCGCAGGAAGCCCCATAGGCTGTGGTTCTGGAGAGCCTGCCGGAAGCCCCGGCCGGCGCCCTCCAGTCTCGGGTCGGCGGGCGTGCCCCCGTGGTTGACGACCCCGCTGCGGATCCCGAACTGCCCGGTGATCAGGGCCGAGCGGGCGGGCAGGCACGGAGCGTCCGAGCAGTAGTAGTTGTTGAACCGGACGCCCTCCCGGGCGATACGGTCGATGTTCGGACTCGTGTCACGATGGTAGCCGTAGCAGCCCAGGTGATCGGGCCTCAGGGTGTCCAGGTCGAGCATCAAGATGCGCACGATGGCGACTCCTTCCTCACACAACCGAGGGGGCTTTCGACGCCGGCGACGGGCCTCCTGCGCGACGGCCCAGGTCCCGGGCCGTCGGGGACGAAGGCAGACGTGTGCGGCCGGAAGGGGAAACCCATGATCGACCCCGAGCAGCGAGAACGGATCGGACAGGTCGTCGAGAGCCTGGACTCCCATATGCCCCCGACCTGGGATATGGTCGGCATCGGCCTGTGGATCGGCATGGGCAAGCCATACCTGCGGGCCGAGCTGCACCTCCACAGGGAGTCGGCCAAGCGGCTGCTGTATGTGGCCACCGGCGGCTGCACGGGCGTTCAGGGAAGCGGCCTGGACATCCTACTCACCCGCGGAGTGGACGACCCCGAAGACTACACGGGATCCTTCGGCTGCGTCGGGACCC
>WJIW01000354.1 GCA_014730065.1 Armatimonadia bacterium
AGAGCCTGGTGAGTCGGTACGGTGGCGGCCAGGCCTACCGCCGGCTGGTGCCCATCGCCTTCGGCCTGATCCTGGGTGACCTTATTGGCGGAGTCTTCTGGTCCTCGTGGGGCATCCACACCAAGCAGCAGATCTATAGTATCTTCCAATAAGGGAGACTTCATCGGAGAGGGCGAGCCCCTTGCTGCGGGAGATCACAGTAAACACCAAGGACCGGAGCCAGTTCGTGGATGTGACAGCACAGGTCCGGAGGGTCGTATCCGATGCGGGTATGGAGAGCGGGATCGTGAACCTCTTCGTGCCCCACACCACCGCCGGCGTGACGATCAACGAGAACGCCGACCCATCGGTCCAGAGCGACATGCTCCGGGGCCTGGCCGAGATCGCACCCGAGAGCCAGGGCTTCTACCGCCATGCCGAGGGTAACTCGGATTCCCACATCAAGGCTTCCTTGGTGGGAGCATCGGAGCAGATCCTGGTCGATTCGGGCAGGCTGGTTCTCGGCACGTGGCAGGGCATCTACTTCGCCGAGTTCGATGGCCCCCGCACCCGTAAGCTCCACATCAAGCTCCAACCCGACCCGGCTTAGCGTCGCCGAGATGGGGGACCCACATGGGCCGGCCCAAGCAAGGCTTGTATGACAGCCTCAAGGACGACTACGACATCATCATCGACTGGCAAGGCCGGCTGGAGCGCGAGGGGCCGCTGCTGAGGCGCCTGGCCGAGGAGGTGGGGGCTCGCTCGGTCCTGGATGTGGGAGGAGGCACCGGCCACCATGCGCGCATGTTCCACTCCTGGGGTCTCTCGGTGACCCTGGCCGATCCCAGCCGAGACACCCTGGAGAGCGTTCGCGACTCCCTCCCGCCCGAGATCGCCCTCGAGGTGCGCGGTCTGCAGGACCTGGATGGCCTGAGGCCCCACGACATGGTCGTCTGCCTCGGAAACACCCTACCCCACGTCCGCGACCGGCAGGACTTCTCGGGTGCCATGGCTTCGCTCTGGCGGGTCCTGAGGCCCGGCGGGGTTCTCGTCAGCCACCAGCTCAACTACGGGCCCATCATGGCGGACTTCGACGAGCACCGGTTCATGGAGCCCCGGGGCCTCGGCGAGAAGGCGCTGTTCCGGTTCTTCGAGCATGAGCCCAGCGGCAAGGGTCTCCGGTTCGTCATCATGCGCCTCTCGGGCCACTCCGGCGACTACACCACCGAGTACCTCTGGACCCACCACACGCCAGTCATGGCCGACGATTACCAGCACGAGCTACAGCGACTCAGGGCTTCCCGAGTCGCCCTCCATGGCACATGGGACGAGAAGCCCTTCGAGGAGGCTTCCTCCGACGCTCTGGTGGTAGTGGCGCGGAAGTAGGTTACGGCTCCCTCGCGGGCCCGGGCAGAGTGAACCGGAAGGTGCTGCCGCGACCCGGCTCGGAGCTGGCCGTGATCTCGCCGCCGTGGGCCCCCACGATCCGCCGACATATGGCCAGACCGATGCCCGTGCCCGGCACATCGGAGTCGGCATGGGCGCGGTAGAAGGGCGTGAAGAGCTTGGCCAGGTTCCATTCCTCGATGCCCCGCCCGTTGTCGGCGACCGTGACTGTGTGACAGCTCTCCCGGGCATTCCACTCCGCAAGCACCCGGATCTCTGGCGGCTCCGGCCGTCGGAACTTCAGGGCGTTGGCCAGCAGGTTCTGGAGGACCCTCTCGAGCAGAGTGGGGTCGGCCCACACCTCGGGTAGGCCATCGGCGGTGAGCGTGGCTCCCGACTCGCCGATGCCGGCGGCCAGGTCCTCGGTGGCCGTCTCCACGACCCGGTCGAGCGGCACCCACTCCGGCCGCGCAGGCGTTCGGCCGAGCTGGGCGTACTCCATGATGTCATCGATCATCCCGCGGGCCCGGGTAGCGGCCCGAAGGGCGACCTGAAGCCGTTCGGAATCACCGGCCTCCGCGCACAGCTCCGAGAGCCCCGCCGTGACGGCGGCCATCGGCGCCTTCAGGTCATGAGAGACCATGGAGAGGAACTCGCGTAGCTCCTGATTGGCGCGCTCCAGGGCTTGCTGGGTCTCGTAGAGCTCGGTGATATCCACGTTGATGCCGTAGGTGCGGCCGGCGTCGGGGTCGCTGGGATCGGAGATGAAGGCTCCCGAGGAGACCCAGCAGCTCCAGCCCCCGTCCTTCCTGGGCCAGCGGAAGGTATACCGGAAGGGCTCACCGGGGCGCTCCAGCGACCCCTTCATGACGCGCATCACATCGGCGATGTCGTCGGGGTGGACGTGGTCGAAGAAGGTGGTGAAGTCGGTAACATCGATCTCGCCGGGCTCGTAGCCCATCTGCTGAAGCCAGGCCTCGGACCCAACGGTCTCCCACGTCTGGTAGTCGATCTCCCAGCGCCACACGTCGGCCGACCGGAGCAACCGGTCCAACAGCGCCCGGGTCCGCTCCAGCTCGGTCCGCTCCTCGGCATCGCGTTGGATATGTCTCCGGAGGGCCTCCTTGGCATCCTCCGGGAGATCGTCGCGAGCGAGCAGATCCTCGAGTGAGTCGGCCATATCTAGCCCCCCTGCGCGCCATCGGACGCGCCGAGCAGTACCAGCAGCTCCTTGGAGCGAGAGCGGGAGGCATCCAGCTCGGTCTTGTCGCGATCGGCGAGGATAACCCGGTAAGAGCCGTCGCCCTTGGGGAGGACCTGTCCCACGGCCGACAGGTTCACGATTACGCCGGGAGAGATACGGTAGAAGCCCTCGGGCCCCAGCCGCTCCGTCAGGCGCTCCACCGTGTACGTGGTGGGGAAGCTCTGCCCCTCCCAGTACACGTTGACCGATCGCTGGGAGCGGGCCACGTGGGATATGCGACTGGTGGGCAGGAGGCGGACCGCGCCCGTGCTCCGGTCCTTGACGGCGATCCGGCCTCGGACACTGCGCGGGTTGCTCGGCTCGAGCCCGTCCAGGCGCGCGATGGCCGCCTCCAAGCGAGATCGGAGATCGGCTACGGCCCGTTCGCGCGACCCCAGAGCCGCTTCCACGCGCTCGACGAGCCGCGCGCTCACCGCACCCAGCTCATCGGCTTCATCGGGCTTGACGAGGTAGTCCACGGCCTGAAGCTCGAAGGCCCGCGCCGCGTACTCGGAATGGGCCGTCACGAAGGTGACGAGGGGTGGCGAGGCCGAGCCGAGCATGATCTCCGCGGCCTCGATGCCGCTGATCACCGGCATGTCGATATCGAGGACCACTAGGTCGGGCTCATGCTCCACTTGTAGCTGAAGGCACTCTTTGCCGTCGGTCGCCTGGGCTACGATCTCGACCTTCCCGGTGTCCACCAGGGCATGCCTCAGAAGCTCCCGGAAAGCGGCATCGTCCTCGGCCAGTAACGTACGGATCAACGCGCCCATCCCCTCGAGAGAGGCCCCACTCGCGCGCACAGCCACGCCCTGCCAGGGCCGCCACAACCCTCTCGAGCTTCTCCACCCAGAGACGCCAGACGGGAGTAGGTTGTCACGTAGACACGCGCAAGTCAACCGGGTGCCCGCTCGGATCGAAGGTGCATATCCAGCCCCAGGCCGGGCCGCCCGGCGTCCGACTACAGTTGAGCCGGCCCACTCGGACCCGGTATTCTGTGGGGATGCCGGCCTGCGGGCGGGGGCACCGGAAGGGTGAGTTGGCTGGAGTTCATCGAGCACCTCAAGGACTGGCTACACGCGTCGGCGACGTGGTTCGAAGCGTACGGACTCTGGGGCCTGGCCCTCCTTGCCATCGCCGAGTCCAGCTTCTTCCCCGTGCCGCCGGACACCGTGCTCATCCCTCTGGTGGGCAACAGCTTGGACAAGGGCATCGGCTGGACCCTGATCCTCGCCTTGGTCTGCACCTTGTCATCGGTGTTTGGCTCCTGGATCGGGTACGCCATCGGCGTGTGGGGCGGAAGGCCCGTGCTGGACAAGATCGTCCGCAAGCCAGAGAAGATCGCCCGGGCCGAGGAGTTCTTCGAGAGGTACGGGGCCTGGGCCGTGGCCATCGCCGGATTCACACCTATCCCGTACAAGGTCTTCGCCATCAGCGGCGGCGTGTTTCGCGTCGACCTCCTGGGCTTCACCTTGGGGGGACTACTGGGGCGGGGCCTGAGGTTCTTCCTGGTGGCCCTGGCCATCTACCACTACGGCGAGCAGATCAAGGAGAACCTGGACATCATCTTCATGGTCTCCCTGGTCGTGGTCGTGGCGTACGCCATCTACCTTGTGGTGCGGAGCCGGCGGGCGAGGACTATAGCGGACCCGGCCGAAGCCGGGCCCGCCGATGAGGGGTCGAACGAGGAGGAGTCCACGTCGGCCTGACGGGCCTCCCCCGAAGTGCAGTGGGTCTACTTGCCGAGCTGTGAAGCCGTCTCCTGGAGCGACTCGGCGAGACTCGTGAGCTCCTCCGTCGATGCCACGATCTCCTCGAAGGTAGCGCTCATCTCCTCCGATGAAGCCGATAGCTCCTGGGTCGTCGCCGACACGTTCTGGCTGCGCACGTCGGTCTCGCTGATGGCCTCGGAGACCTCGGTGAATGCCGAGGACATCTGCCCCACCTGGGCCGCGCCTTCCTCCACGTCGGTCGCCGTCGCCTCCATCTGCTTGGTGCGGCTATCCACCAGGTCCTGAATGCCCTTCAGAAGCTGGGTGATCTGGCCCGTGGCGCTGGCGGCCTGCTCGGCCAGCTTCCGCACCTCCTCGGCCACCACCGCGAAGCCCTTGCCATGCTCGCCGGCTCGCGCCGCCTCTATCGCGGCGTTCAGGGCCAGGAGGTTGGTCTGCTCGGCCACGCTGGTGATGACCTCGGTGATCTGCCCGATCTCCACCGACTTGGTATTCAGCTCACGCATGCCCTCGACCATCTCGTTGCTCGCCGAGCTGATGGTCTCCATCCGCTCGACCGCCCGCTGGACAGCCTGCTGGCCCGCTGAGGCGACTTCGGCACACCGGGCCGAGGCCGCGGTCACGGCCTCCATCTCCGAGGCGATGCCCTGCACGCCCTGAGCCACCTGGTCCGCCACGGTACTCGTCTCGTTGGTCCCCGCGGCGACCTGCTCCGAGGCCGAGGAGAGCTGCTCCGCGGCATCGAGAAGCTGCCGCTCGATCTCCGCTTCCTTGCTCATGTCCCGGGCCAGCTCATAGCCGCCGAGCACGTTGCCCTCGGCATCGTAGATGGCCGCTGCCGAGACCATGATGGGGATCTGCTGGCCGCTGCGATTGGTGATCTTCACGCGAGCTCCCGACAGGGTCTCCCCTGTGGCCATGCACTTCTTGATGGCGCAGTCGGTGTTGCAGATGTCGGCATTGAACACCTGCTGGCAGCGCATCTTGCCGACCACTTCATCGATGGAGTAGCCCGTGGCATCGGCACAGGCTTGGTTCATGTACGTGACGACCAGGTCCCTGTCCACCACGAAGAAGGGGTCGGAGATGCCGCGCACAATGCTGTTGGCGTACTCCTCCTGGTTCTTGACCTCCCGCTCCCGCTCCACGTCCTCGGTGATGTCCCGAACCACTTCCATGCCGCCGATGACTTCGCCCGAGTCGTCCATGAGGGGGGAAGCCGAGCAGAGCACCGGGATCTCCTGGCCGCTCCGGTTGGTGATGGTGACCTTGGTGCCCGTGATCGTCTCCCGGGTCGCCATGCAGTGTTTGAGCGCACAGTTGGTCCGGCAGATGTCGCTGTTGAACACCTGCTCGCACTTCATCTTCCCAACGGCCTCTTCGGCGCTGTAGCCCGAAGCCTCGGCGCACGCCTCGTTCATGTAGACCACGGTCAGGTCTTTGTCGGCCACGAACATGGGGTCGGCGATGCCTCGCACGATGGACCCATAGGCGTCCTTCAGGGTCTTCGCCTTCTCCAGCTCGCGCTTGGCACCCAGCAGGCCCACATGGCCGTTGCCATGGCGCCGGGTCAACTCCTGCTGAATCTCCAGCTCCCTCAGGTCCGTCCGATCCGTCGATCCCTTCGTCGCACGTGCCATCGTCACACCTCCGCGATCGTCATCATCCAGCCGCTCCGCGCCTTCCCAATACGTGCGATGGTCAGTGTGCCACAGACACATAACGGCCTCGCACGAATCCGCCCAACCGACGTTATCTGTGTTCGAACCGCTACTTGCCGTGTCTGAGCCACGCCGTCGCGACGCCGCCACGGGCAGGCCGGGGCCCTCCACACCGCGAAGGCCCCGTCATGGCCACACGCAGGGAAGCCATCGGGAGACTCGCGTCACTGGCGGCCGCGGCGGCTTTGGGCCCGTCGGCCTGGGCCGACGGAAGCGCCGGTACGCGCCGGCCCAACATCCTCTTCATCATGTCCGACGACCATACGTCGCAGGCCTGGGGATGCTACGGGTCGCGGCTGGCTCCCTACGCGCCGACGCGGCACATCGACCGGCTCGCCGCCGAGGGCGCCGCGCTCGAGAACTGTTTCTGCACCAACGCCATATGCGTGCCCAGTCGCGCCACGATCATGACCGGGCAGTACTCCCACATGAACGGTGCCAAGACCCTGGGCGGGTCGCTTAGCCCCGATACCGACAACGTGGCGAAGAGGCTGCAGGCCGCGGGATACCGTACGGCGCTGATCGGCAAGTGGCACCTCAAGGAGCCGCCGGCGGGTTTCGACCACTACGAGGTGCTGCACGGCCAGGGCCGGTACCACGATCCCATCCTATGGAGCGGGAGCGATGACTGGGACGGCCCGGGCACGGCACATGAAGGCCACTCCACCGACGTGATCACATCCCGGGCGCTGCGCTGGCTCGACCGGGCCGCACCCGAACCTTTCGCGTTGATGTGCCACTACAAAGCCGTTCACGAGCCCTTCTACGGGCCCGAGCGCTACCGGCATCTGCTGAAGGATGTGGACCTGCCCGAGCCCGCCGACCTGTTGTGGCCCGAGAGCCCCAGGGACAAGGTGTTCGACGGCTGGCCCCTCGAGATCCTCATGGAGCGGTTCCTCCGGAATCCCCACCGCTACTCACCCCCGCCCCTCGACGTGGCCGGCCTCGATGAGCACGGCAAGCGCCGAGCGACCTACCAGAAGTTCATCCACGACTACCTCCGGTGCGTTGCGGGCATCGACGACAACGTGGGACGGCTCCTCCGCTGGCTGGACCGCTCGGGCCTATCGGAGGATACCCTGGTCATCTACACCTCCGACCAAGGCTACTTCCTGGGCGAGCACAACCTGTTCGACAAGCGCTTCATGCTCGAGGAGTCGCTACGGATGCCCTTCGTGGCGCGGTATCGACTGGAGATACCACCCGGCCTGCGCGTGGACGACCTGGTCACCAACGTGGACTTCGCCGAGACGCTCCTCGACTTCGCCGGAGCCGAGATCCCCGGCGACATGCAGGGACGCAGCTTCCGCCCCTGCCTTCGAGGCGAATCGCCCGCCGACTGGCGGGACGCGGTCTACTACCACTACTGGACTCACCAGCCCACGCGCCCGAGTCACTACGGGGTGCGCACCCGCCGCTACAAGCTAATCTACTACTATGGACTTGTCCGCGAGGGCCGCCGGCCCGGCGACTGCTGGGAGCTGTACGACCTGGATCGAGACCCCCACGAGCGCGCCAACGTCATCGACCACCCTCGCTACCGGGCGCGGGTGCTGGAGCTGAAGGCGGAGCTCCGTCGACTCAGGGAGCAGTACGGCGACACCGCCGACCCTCTGGCGGCGCCCTTCGGTGCTTGACGCGCCCCCACCGCGTCTCTACACTGTGCGATGCACCCGGGTCGGGGAGTGGCTCAGCCTGGTAGAGCGCACGGTTCGGGTCCGTGAGGTCGGAGGTTCAAATCCTCTCTCCCCGACCAGTAAGAAGGTCCTCCTCCCCTCCACGCCAGGCCGAGACACCCGCTAGCATGTCCCTCTCACGATTCTCCGTTGACGCGCCTACGATCAAGGCGTATACAGTTCCCTTTCGGCGGGCCACGATGCCCGCCCCACTCCGGAAAGGGAGGGATAGAGATGAGCAAGGACCTGCTACGGATCATCGACTGCAGCGAGGACTTCTGCCGGCGCGTCATCGCGCTCGGAGGTGAGATGAAGGCTCGCCGCCGCGACCCCTCCCTGGGCAAGCCCCTGGACGGCCTCGCGGTGGTCACCATCTACGAGAAGCCATCGACCCGGACCAAGGTGTCCTTCGAGGTGGGTATTCGTGAGCTGGGCGCGCAAGTGGTCGAGCTGACCAAGTCGGGCTCCCAGATGTCCCGGGGCGAGACCCCCGCCGACACCGCCCACACCCTGGAGCGGTACGCCGATGCCATCGTCTACCGGGCCTTCAGCCACGACTCCGTAGCGGCCATCGCCGAGCATGCCCGCATCCCCGTGGTGAACGCCCTAACCGACCTGTACCACCCCTGCCAGATCCTGGCTGATCTGCTGACTGTTCAGGAGCACTGCGGCGGGCTCGATGTGCCCATCACCTTCATCGGGAATGGCTCGAACATCGTCCACTCGCTCCTGGGGGCCGCCGCTAAGCTGGGACTCAATCTCACCATCGGCACCCCCGCCAGCGCCGCGCCAAAGGACGAAATCGTCCGCGAAGCCGTGGCCCTGGCCAGCGAGACGGGCGGCACCATCAAGCTGACCAACGACCCAGTCGAGGCCGTCACCGGTGCCCGTATCGTCTATACCGACGTGTGGTTCGACATGGGTAAGGACGATGAGGAGACCATCGCCAAGCGCACGGCGGAGTACGCCGGGTTCCAGGTGAACTCCGAGCTGCTATCCAAGGCCGACCCCCAGGCCCAGGTCATGCACTGCCTGCCGGCCCAGCGCGGACGCGAGGCGACCGACGACGCGCTCGACGGACCGCAGTCGATTATCTTCGACCAGGCCGAGAACCGCCTCCACGCCCAGAAAGCAATCCTGACCGTGCTGCTGGGCAAGGACTAGCTGGCTACCCGGACGCGCATCGCGGGGAAAGCCCTGGGGCTCCGCCCCATTGGCGCTAGGTTAGTAGTGGTGCATAAGTGCCTTCGCTAGTGGTCTGTCGTGCTTGAGGAGCTTGGGGCGGCGTCGTCGGCTGGGCTCTTCGAGCCGGCGAATGGTCCGACGCCACCTGGTCCTCAGTTCGGAG
>WJIW01000355.1 GCA_014730065.1 Armatimonadia bacterium
GCCGCGGGGCGCGTGCCCGCGCCCATCTCCTCGATGAATTGTGATGCCCTCTTGCAGGTCATTCCGCGTACCATCCTTGCTCTCGATCATATGCCGTGCCCAGTCGCTCGCGGAGGCGCCGTCTTGCCTCATGGAGCCGGCTGGCGGCGGTGCCCCGGTTGATGGCCAACGCGTCCGCCGTCTCATCCAGGCTGAGGCCCTCGAAGTAGAATAACACCACCGCCGCCCGGAGCTTAGGTGACAGCTCGGCCACGGCCTGGCGGACGGCCATGGCCTGGGCGGTGCTGGGCGGGTCCTCCGAGGGCTCCTCCCATTCCAGGGCGTCAAGGGAGTCCGTGGCCCGGCGTCTTTGCTTGTTGCTGTGCCGGATGGCCAGGTTGATGGCGATCCGGGTCAACCATGTGCTCAGGCTGGCGTCACCGCGGAACCGGCCGATGGAGCGGAAGGCGCGGATGAAGGCCTCCTGCACCACATCCTCGGCATCGGCGCGACCGACCATTCGGGCGACGACCGCGTACATCCGCCGCCGGTACGGCTCGGTGAGCTCGATGAAGGCCTCCGGATCGCCCGCCTTGGCGCGCTCCAGGAGACGGGCCTGCGCGCTCTTGCCTGCCATAGGCTGTCTCCCGACAGCGGGCCGAGCGAGGACCGAAGGACCCATTGCCCTGTCCATGGCGCTCCTCTCGGTTGCCTAACAGGAGAGAGTCTCCCGAGGCGCCGCCTGATTCGATTTTAGACCCGCGCGGCAGGCAATGTCACGGGGTCGCGGGCGGCTCGGTATAGGCCTGGCGCACCCATCGCCCTGGGCCACGGGGGTCGCCTGAGCGCGCTGGTCCCACTCGCCGTCGGATCGGGCCCGTCCTCGCGGGAATTGGGGGCAGGAGCCCCGGGCGATTGCATCGAACATAGTCGCGACCCGGAAGGGTTAATCCTGTGAATTGACATCCAGGGGTAGGCCTGGATAGATTACACACAGCCCAATGGGTGACTGCCGGTACGCGTACGGCAAGTCCTTTGCTCCAGGGGAGGAGTACGTTAGCGATGACTATCCGTCGCATGAAGATCGTGGCCCCGCTGGCCCTGCTCGTCTGCGCTCTGCTCGTGGGGGCTGCCCACGCCAAGACCATGGAGTTCCGGGTCGAGGACACCATCTACACGGTGAACGGGTGCAGCACTTACAAGGACGGCGAGATCCTCGTACCGGCCACCGCATGCCGGGCCATGCTGGAGGGCGGGCTCACCTGGAGCGAGACTCTGCAGGCCGTCGTTTTCCACCACGCGCCCAGCCGCTTGACCTTCTTCGCCGGCCGTAACCGGGTTCTCATCAATGGTGAGGAGCAGTTCCTGGGCCACGAGGCCAAGCTCCAGGGCGGGAAGATGCATCTGCCCATCGGCTTCCTGTGCGAGATCGTCGGCGCCAAGCTCACCCGGGTCGCCCCGGACTACGCCGTCATCGAGCTGGGTCTGTTCGACCACATCACCTCCCCGGCCCAGCGCCAGGGCCTTCAGGTCCAGGTCGCCGGCGCCATGTTCAAGCCCGAGACCTACCGGGCCCTCCCGACCTGCGATCAGCTCCGGGTCTGGGCCGACGAGGTCGCCGATATGTTCGACGGCGAGGCCGAGTGGGATTCCGAGCTGCGGGCCGCCACCCTGTACATCGACAACGATACCTTGGTCTTCTTCGAGGACAAGGACGAGGGTCTCCTCAACGGAATGCCCTTCGAGCTGTCGCGCAAGCCCGTAATGACCAAGCACACCAAGCTGCTCATCCCCCTGGACTCGGTCTGCGAGATGCTGGGCCGGGAGTACATCCAGGAGGGCGCGTGGGAGATCCTGGTCGGCAATCCCGTCGAGTAGCGACGGCTCGACCTCCCATCACCGAACACCCACAGGGGCGAGCCGCGCCATCGGCTCGCCCCTTCGCTTACCGGGGGCGGTCTCCGAGCCCATGAGCGGATCTGGCAGTGTGGCCCCCCGGGTCACCGTCATCGTGGTCAGCTTCAACACCCGCGACCTGCTGGCGCGCTGTCTGAAGTCCCTGCGATCCTCGCGCCGTCCCCCTGAGACGGAGGCTATCGTCGTCGACAACGCCTCCACCGACGGCTCGCCGGGGATGGTCGCGGGCGAGTTCCCCGAGGTGCGTCTGCTTCTGCCAGGCGAGAACCTGGGATTCGCCAAGGCCAACAACCTAGCCGCCGAGGAGGCACGGGGGGAGTACCTCCTACTCCTCAACAGCGACGCCGCCGTCGACGAGAACGCCATCCCCGAGCTAGCGCGCTTCCTCGATGAGCATCCCTCCGCTGGCATCGTCGGCCCGCGGCTCCGGAACCCCGATGGCACCCACCAACCCTCCGCCCGGACCTTCCCGTGTCCCATGAATCTCCTCCTTGAGGCCACGGGGCTGGGCGGGCTTGTCGACCGCACCCACCACTACGGGTTCTCCGGAGACGAGACGATCCGGGTCGACTACGTGTCGGGTGCGGCGCTGATGATCCGCAGGCACCTGTGGCGCGAGCTGGGCGGGTTCGAAGAGTCCTACTTCTTCTACGGCGAAGACGCGGACCTGTGCTGGCGAGCCAAGGCAGGCGGCGCTGAGACCTGGTTCGTCCACCAAGCCGGTGCCGTGCATGAGGGGGGCGCGTCCACGGCGGCGCTGCGTCGCGATGCGGCCATCGAAGGGTACCGGGCGTACCTGCTGTTCATCGGCGAGCATCAAGGCAAGGCCGCGTTGCGCTGGGCCCGGCTCTGGGTCTTCATGGGGGCCGCCCTGCGCTGGGTGGTGTCGCTTCTGCCGGCAGCGCTCTCGCCCGAGTGGCGCCGCCGGAGGGTGACCTACGCCGCCGTCGCCAAGCTCGTACTGTCCCGCGACCCCTTCCCCATCGGGCGCTTCGGATGGCCCGGGGAGGAGGGCCCATGACCTCCTCGCGCCCCAGGGTCTCGGCATGCATCGTCACCTGGAATAGCCGCCGGCAGATCTGCCGGTGCATCGATGCTCTGCTGGCCAGCGAGGGCCCGGCCCCGGAGATCATCGTGGTGGACAACGCCTCGTCCGATGGCACCGCCGATCTGGTCCGAGAGGAGTATGGCGACCGCGTGGTCCTCGTGGCCAATAGCGAGAACCGTTACTACGCGGCAGGCAACAACCAGGCCTTCGAGCGAGCCACGGGGGAGCACATGCTAATCCTGAACCCCGACGCCTACGTGGAGCCCTCATGCATGCCCAGACTGCTGGCCGGGCTGGACTCGGCCCCCGACGTCGCCGCCGTGGCGCCGAGACTCATACTGCCGGGCGGAGAGGTGCAGCGGTCTTGCCGCCGCTTCCCCTCGCCATGGTGGCTCTTTTGTGAGGCCACCATGCTGCGGCGCCTGCTGCCTCGCACCCGTATGTTCGGGGGTTACTTCTACGGCGAATGGAGCTACGACACCGAGCGCGACGTGGACCAGCCCATGACCTCGTGTCTTCTCGTGCGCGGTGAGGACC